>NZ_JANSHS010000405.1:0-5058 GCF_047461695.1 Synechococcus sp. R6-7 | reverse complement strand
TATTGCTCCGCAACGCTGCTGCGACCGCGCTACGGGGACGGAGTTCTCGGTCCCGCCCTTTTAAGGGGTATAGTCTGCTTCCTTCTCAACTGTTGTGGATATTCTGCGCAATGCCCCGCTGGGGATTTATCTGGAAGAGCCTCGCACCTGGCTACATTGCCTGGATCCGCGGGTTAAGCTGGCCTGGCTGCTCAGCTTTCTCCTCAGCCCCATTTTGGCCGGCAATGGTTGGCGCTTGGCCGTGGTGGTGGCTCTTCTGCTGCTAACTGTGGCGGCCCGTCTGCCGCGCCGGGTTTGGTCGGGCCAACTCTCCCTGGTGCTGGCCCTGAGCCTGCTCACCTTTGGGATCACCAGCTTGGCGCCGGATGGATTGGGGGTTTTTCCCCAACCGCAACGGCAGGATATGCAGGTGGTGGGCTATGGGCTGACCGGGATCCCCGCTGTTCCCGTTAGCGGTGCAGGGCACTTCGACTTGGCCGTAGAACAGGGATCCCCAAACCGTGCCTGGCGGGCGCAAACCCGTGCCTGGCAAACTCCTTATCGCTACCGCCTGGTTCAGTTTTCCCTATTGGGACGAACCTTTCAGGTCTCCCGCCGTTCTCTATCGGTGGCGCTGCGGCTGGGCACCCTCATTTTTACGTTGCTCTACGCTACCCATTTGTTTCTGTTGACCACGGCCCCCGAAGAAATTGCCGAGGGGATCGGCCAATGGTTGCAGCCTCTCAAGCGTTGGAGATGGCCGATTGCCGAAGTAATTCTCACCCTCACCTTGGCGCTGCGCTTTCTGCCTTTGGTGATGGAAGAGGTGCAAAACTTGGCGCGGGCGGTGCGAACTCGGGATGTGCGCTGGGGATCCCTGAGTTTCCGGGGCGGGATGCAAACCCTGCTGGCCTTGGTGGAGCGCTTTTTTGAAAACTTGCTCCTGCGTGCCGAACAGACGGCTATGGCAATGCAGGCCCGTGGGCTGACCGGCCCAGACCATCCCCTGCGCTGGCACCGCCTACAACTGCGGCGGCTGGATCGCGGCCTACTGGCTCTACTGCCCCTGTTTTGGCTGCTCAGAACCTTGTCCCCCTAAGGTGACCGGCAACACAGCTTTTTCCTACCCAGGGGGATGGGGCTCGTCGCTGCCCATCGGCAGGAGCAGCCGAGAGACACAACGCCCATCGGAAGAGAGGTAAAAGGAGAGCTGGCCCCCCATCCGCTGCACCACCCGTTGACACAGGCTGAGTTCCAGACCAGGACTTACCGATAGAGGCGACTTGAGCAGAGGATCCGCGTAGATCACCTGGTTCGGATCCAACTGAAGGGCGGCCATCAGGTGAGGGTCGAAGCTGCCCTGATCCACCACCAGCAGCTCTGCATAGCCAAAGGGCTCCGCACCGCTGTCGCGAACGCTGGCTTGGCTCCACAGATCCAGCCGCCCCCCTTCCGGGCTGCGCAAACCAGCGGCTGTCAACACCTCCCAGAGCACCATCTCCAGTCGTTCGGGATCCCCCTGGACGGCAATGCTCATGTCCCCATGGGCCCGCGGCCACAGCTTGCGTTTTTGGGTCAGGCCCTCCACCCGGCGCAGGCTTTTGCGCACCAAGGTTGCCAAGGGCACCGACCGCGACTGCGGCTGCACCTGCCAAGTTTCCGACTGCAACAACGGCCCTGTGGAGACGGTCAGATCCCGCAGCCCTCTGCCAATTTCCACTACTTTTTGCCAGCGGGTGGCTTCGTCTCCGGGGATCTCCGGCACCTGACCCAGGCGGTGCAGGCTGTCCAGAAGGGCATTCTGCATATCCAGCAGGCGGCGGTGCTTGTACCAGTTCAACTCCCTGAGCACCTCCTGCCGCTCTTGCAAAGTTTGCATCCAAAGCAAGCGCCGCAGCGTCCAGCCGCAGGTCTGGGCGATCAGCATCACAGCCGCCCGCTCGTCGGGATCCCAAACCTTGCCCGCTTCTGCCCCCAAGATCAAAACTCCCAAAGCTCCCGCCTGCGAGGAGTTTGTCTCCCCCAGCGCCACCAGCAGCCAGGATCCCAGGCCGGTAGCAAAGTGCTCCGCACCGCTGACGCGACTGAGCCAAGTGCGGCTGGCAGGGGGGATCTGCTCCTGGGTGAGCGGCAGAGGTTCTGCCGACTGCAGCGCGTAGGCCAGTAGGGGATCTTGCAGGTCGATCTCGGTGGGGCCGGTCTCCGTCCCGGCAGCGGTAGTAAAAGGCCCCTGGAGCTGAGCCCGGCTTTCCCCCGGCTGCCAACTGACCACCAGCGCCAGAGGGATCCCCAGCAATTGGGCCGTCTGTCGAGTGGTAGTGGTGTACAGATCTGACAAGGTGGCCGAGTTTTGCAAGGTTAAACAAGTGGTGATCAGGCCCTTGAGCAACTGCTCTTGTCGTTGCCGGCGTTGTTCTGACCGAATTTGCCGCAGGATCACCCCCACCTGTTGGGCAATCCCCCGCAGCAGTTGCCGCTCTTCCCGGCTCCAGGCCCGTAGCTGGGGATGCAACACCAAGAGCAGCCCTTCCACGGGTGTGTTGGCCCCGGTATGGGTCAGCATCAGGGAACGAACCCCTGCCAGTTCCTGCCGCCAAGAGAGCAGGCGCAGATCTTGGTCGTAGTTTTCTGCCACGACCACCTCGCTGCGCATGAGATCCTGCCAGTCCTGGTCGCTCAGAGGGCTGAGCTGCTGTGGCAAAGTCTGCTTGCCTTCCCTGCGGTACTCGTAGAAGAGGCGGGGGATGGGGCTGTCGGGATCCACCGTCAACACGGCCACTGCACCGACTTTCAGGCGCTGGGCCAGGCCGACAACGGCTTGCTGGAGAGCCTGTTGCAGCTCCGCCGGGTTGTAAAGCGAGCGGCCCACCTGTTGCACAAACTCTTGGTCATCGGCCAACTGGCGAATGCGGCGATCCAGATTTTCTAGGGGGGCAGCCAAGGCCAACCCATTGGCGGCAGCAGCTACCAACTGTCGCTCAGCGGCTTGCCAGGTACGGGGCACATCCGATTGCACCCAGATGAACCCCAGCAGATCCTTTTCCAGCAAAATCGGGGCCGCCAAAACGGCCTGGGCCCGCAACTGCTGCATCAGCTTGGGGGGAACCTCAGAGCGAGTCGTCCCTGTGCCGCCCACCACCACCTGGCCATCGGCGAGGGTGTAGTACATGTCCCCCAATTCCCGCAGCGAAAGGCTGACCTCCCCTGTTGGCCCTGCTCCGACTTTAGCCCCTTTGGGAACAGGGGGCTGAGAGGACTCCGTCCCCCCGCTGTTGCCAACAGCTTTGGGGACGCTCCCGTGGGGAACGAACTGACCCTGGCTGCGCTCGTGCCAATACACCTGAATGTGGACAGCGCCCAGAAAAGACTGTAACTCCTGCCTCACCAGGCTGACCCGTTCCTGCAGGGATCCCACCTGGCGCATCGCCGTTCCCAACCTCAGGAGCGGATCCTCAAGGCGCTTTTCGGTCTGCTGCTGCCAAGCGTTTTCCAACTCCTGCAGAGAGGCTGCCAACTGCCCCAGCAAAATTCCCAAGAGAGCCTTTTCGTCCTCACGGGTGGTAACCCCCCACATTTGGGATCCCAGCATCAGAATCCCCAAGCAGCGCCGCCGTCCTACTGCCGTTCGCGACAGCGGGCCGTAGGCCGAGAAGGGATAAATGAAACAGCCCTGGATCCCGCCCAGTCGCCTGGCCTCCCGCTGCCAAATGCCCATGCGCGGCTCCTGAGAGAGGTCAGGCAGGCTGATCGGTCGCTGCTCGATCACCACCTGCTCCAGGATCTCCCCCGGCTGTAGAGGATGCACCGCCCGCAGTAGAGTTTGATCCTCAAGAAGGGTCACTCCCCCCTGACCCACCAACTGGTGATTTGGATAGTCGTAAAAGGCCAGCCAGATCAGCGGCGCCCCAAACACCGCCTTGACATACTCCAGCGTGAGCTGAACGAGGGTGTTGGCATCGCTCTGCTCCCGCATCTGCTGCAAGGTTGCTTGCAGGGCCACCAGGGGAGATATTGGCCCAGCTCTATCGGAATGAGGGGGAACAGACTGAACCATACCTGTGTGGAGCTATTCTGCGGGTTCCTCTGCAAGTCAATGCCCTCTCAGCCAGATCTCCGTCGGATCTGAGCCTTATTTGTTGCTGGGCAACGCTGAGGCAACAGGTGAGAAGAAGAGAGCCCGGACTTGTTGCTGTTTGGAACAACTTTGGCATACTCTCCGCCCCAAGGGGCAGGGATTCTCGACGTCGGGCGTTCGCCCCATCCTCGACGCAGTGAAAGATTTGGTTTTCATCTCTCACCCAGCCCCAGTGTAGTCTGTCTGCAGCCGTCCTTCATGGCTTCCTAACTTCCCTGGGGTTGGTCGCGGAACGCTTGGAGAGTGTCTCAATCTAGTTTGGAATGACTGTAATTTCAGGAGGGCTTCACCACTGGGATCCCGCGCAGCTTGTGAGTATGGGTCACCAAGCTCTGGACAAAGTGTTGAAAGCGCTGTTTTAGCTTCTCGTCTTTGAGATTGCCTTGCTCGTCAAAAGCGCTCCAAGCCCGACCGATGGCGATTTGCTCTGGGATCACCCAGCCATGCACCCAACGCACAATCAAGCGCATCTGGTTCAGGGTATTGCTGTTGCTCTCGCCGCCCAAAACGCTGATTAACCCAAAGACCTTACCCTCCAGTTGCTCAAAACTCAACAGATCCAGTGCATTTTTCAGGCTGCCGCTGATGCCGCCGTGGTACTCCGGGCTGGCTAGGATGATCCCATCCGCCCGCTTCATGGTTGCTCGTAGGACTGCCACATCGGGATAATCCGCATAGGACTCCGAGCCATCCACAAAGGGCAACTTCATCTGCCGCAGATCGAGGATGTGCAACGGGATCCCCAACTTCTCAAACTCTCGCCGCGCCACCTCCAGCGCCTGGTACGTCAGGGAATTGGGCCGCAAGCTGCCCCCGATTGCCACGAAACGAGCCGCAGAGGTTTCAGCCATGGTGGTTTGAGGATTGCCAGTGAGGGCTTGTAGAGGAGACATGGGCCGGACTCCCGAGCAGACATCAGCTAGAAATCGCAGGAGCCCCGCACT
>NZ_JANSHS010000404.1:0-898 GCF_047461695.1 Synechococcus sp. R6-7 | reverse complement strand
GCCCGCCGCCAACCTCAATTCCGGCAATCTCATCAGTCTGGCCGGCTGTAATGCCTTGGCTGTGCTGCCGGTGGGAACAACCCAGATCCCTGCTGGTTCGCCCGTTCAGGTGCTGCAACTGCCCTGAAGATCCCTAGCCCTCCTCTCGCTGCTGCTGGAATAGCCGCCATAGTCAATCCAAATAACAATGAGACGCTAGCCAGTACAACAGTTCCGTCTGCAACAGCGGACCGCAGGCCTTATCACTTCATCCACAGAAGTTCCTCTATCAGCATGCATCCTTGCCCTCTTGAGAGCACTAAAGTCACCCTCAATCTCATTCAAGTCTGGCGAGGGCCTCAGCAAAAAACCACCTCCTGCCCTGCCGCTTTCATCAAATCCTTTATCCTTCCCTTCCGTTCGCCGAGCAGGCCCTAGGCCTTTGAATCGGCCCATTGCCCAGAGTCAATACAGATGTCCTCTCCAAACTCGGCATTTAGTGTCCCTCAAGTTCTTCCGCATTCGAGCTACTTGAAAAAGCGTCGGGGCTATCAAACCCCCTCTCTCCTTCCTCCTACCGGCTACTCAGCTCTCTCTCTTCCCATAAACTTTCTCCCCTCTCTTTGGCCAAGCATAAAACAGGTGCGTATCTCCCCAAACCCTGTCTCGTCATTCTCTCATCATTCGCGTCAGCGGTGCAGAGCCCATTGTAAGCTAAACTCTCACTTCCATACTTCTGAACCAACTCCCTCAAGACCCTAGAGTCGTTGATTCTCTCTTGGATTCTCTCTTGCCAATCCCGCTCTCGGTGCCTTAACTCTTTTTTTTCGCGTTGTTTTCATCTTCCTAAGAGCATAGTAAATAGCGCTGGGATGGACGCCAAACCTCTGGGCTCTATCCTTCAGTCGAGCTTCTGGGT
>NZ_JANSHS010000403.1:0-2786 GCF_047461695.1 Synechococcus sp. R6-7 | reverse complement strand
GGGGGCTGATCCCGGTGCTCTTGGCCCTATACCAATTTGGGCGGGCCGATAGCGTGCTGATCCTGGCGGTAACGGCGCTGGTAACCTTGGTCAGCTACTATGCTTCCCACGTGGTGCCCGGGATCGGCATTCAGATGAATCCTCTAATTGCCCCAGCTACAGCAGCCTTGGCCGCTTTGTTCTGGGCTGGGGATCAGGCGCCAGCGGTGGCCTTTGCCGGCGGGGTTTTGGGTACCCTTATCGGGGCGGATCTCCTGCACTTGCCGGAGGTGTTGCGGCGCAATTGCTCAGGCATTCTCAGCATTGGCGGGGCCGGGGTTTTCGATGGTATTGCCCTCTGTGGCTTGTTTGCCCTGCTGCTGAGCTAAACCAGCAAATAGGTAAGGGAAAGGGTGATGGATTGGGCGGGATCCAGCCAACGCAAGTCGGGATCCCCTAAGGACTCCGTCCCGCTGGCGCGATCGGAGGCACGCTGAGTCAACTCCTCGAGGAGCGTTTGCGTCCATTCCAGCGGCCCATTGAGCAACATCGGCGAACGGGCTACCCCCAGTTTGCGGGCCATAGCCTTGAGGGCTTCCAAGCTGGCGGACAGGGGGCGGGTGCTGGCCACAAACAACAGCTCCGTCAGCCCTTGGGCATGACAGGTGAGCAAGTCAGAGCTCACAGCAGAGCGCAGCTCGCCATCGACCTCCGGCAAGGGTGGCAAAGTTAAACTGCTCTTGGCTTCCAAGCGAAGAGGTGTGGTGAAGTTGTCCTGAGGCAGGGGGGCCAGCAGGTGCAGTTGTCCGGTCGGGTCGATCAGCAACAGGTAGCCGAACAGATGCTGATCGCTGTTGTTGCAAAGGGTGAGATGCAAGGGATCCCCTCGCGTAAACCGCTGCATACCCACCTCAGCAGGAGCGGAAGTTGCGGACTGGACAAGGCGTGCCGCCAACGAGGGAGCTAAGGACTCCGTCCCGCTGGCGCGATTGGCAGCTCTACCTTTGACGGCCAACTCCGCCACCACCGCCAAGGAAGAGGAAACCGCATTGAGAGTGGTGCGCAAACGTTTGGCAGCCAGCAGATGGGCAAGACGGGGAGCTAACCGCTGGACGGCCATTGCTGCGGCTTCTCCTGCTGGGCCACAGGAATTCAGGAGCAATTCTCGCCCCGGCCAGAACAGGCTGTAGCTGTTCACTTCCAGAGGCTTGAGCAGGGTATCCGACCGTTCGCGCCAGCGGGACGGAGTCCTAAAAGCAGCGGCCATTTCCGGGGTGATGCGGCCCAACAAACAGTCCACCTGTCGCTCGCGGGGGTTGGCCGTTTCCATCCAGCTATAGCCGGCAATGGCATTGGTCAGATCCACCTTTTCAATGCGGCCCAGGTTCTCCTCTAGGCCAACCAAAAGCTTGAGCGTGCTGGAGAGGCCGCGCAGCTGCTCCCGCAAAGGTGTGCCCACAGGGGGAAACTGCCCTTCCGGGCTGGCCACCTGAACCTGAGCCAACAGCCCACTTCGAGAACGCATGAGCAGCGGCGTCGGCGAAGAGGCGGAAGGATCGGCGGGAATGGGAACCAAAAGAGTACCCGGCTGCAAACCACACAGGGCCGCCGATGGGATCCCGCCCAACCACACCTGAGCCCGATTCCCCTTCACTTCTTGGACTACCCCGCTCACCCCTGCCTGCGTGGGCGCAAGAAAATAGGGGTGAATGCGTCGGGCAGTGTCTTGGCCTTCCAAGGTGGGGCGTTGGCAGGCGAAGAGGCCCAGCTCCCGCCGGCTGACCACCTGGTTAAAGGCCACCAGCAGACGGGTGGCAGGCGTGGTTTCCCACAGGTACTGCGTCAGCAGATAGGTGAGTACCCCGGCATAGAATCCCGGCCAAGCAGCTTCTGCTGCCAAGTCCTGGGGAGTGGTGGCCGAAATCAGCAAGCCCTTGGGCGGAGACGGCCAAACCCGCTGGGGTTCCGAGGAGTCCGAGATCGCGGCTGGGGGACGGGAACGCAGTTGCAAGTTGCCTCGCACCGACGGCGAGACATAGGTAAAGCCACAGTCCAGAAGGGTGGTGATCTGGGCAGTGCCCAAGCCTTCCAAAAGCCGGAAAAAGCTGTCTAGCTCCATTGCTGCCACTCCCTCAGAGCCAGACAACAGCAGCACCGGCTGCCAACAGTTGGGCGCGGATCCCAGCCGCCACTGGCCATAGCCGCTAAACTGCACCACTACCGTTTCAGCCGTGTGACCTTGACCCCCCAAGTGCTCTGCAAAGGCCGATTGGATCCCAGCCGGCGTGGCTGCCCCATCGGTAAGGGTGAGAATGTCTGCCGGGTCAAAACCAAAGCGATAGAGGAGTAGCTCCCGCTGCAACTCCACATCTGTCAAACACCCTTGTAGCGCGGATCCCTCGCCAAGGTAGCGGTTAATACCGATGAGAACAGCCAGCTTGCGGGAGCCAGCCGCCAAAGCTTGCCCATATCGCTCAGCCCGGCCCCTCAACCAGCCAGGGGATAGGCCAAGACCGGCAGCAACCAGGAGGAGTTTTTGCAGAAAAGACCGCCTTTCCATGTTGACCCTCTGGGCTGACCCCCGGCCCAACGACTACCCCATCGGCCAGCGAGCCACAGCTAAACTTTGCACTGGAATCTGTTGCTGCCTATTTCAGGATATCCCCATCCACACAGCTTTTTCCCGAGATCGAGTGACAGTTTTTGGCGTTTTCTTTGCATTCCTTATCAATCAAACCTCCGCTACTTCCCATGGGGATCCCACGGCAGCGCTCTTCTGTCAGCTAGAAATCGCAGGAGCCCCGCAC
>NZ_JANSHS010000402.1:0-8855 GCF_047461695.1 Synechococcus sp. R6-7 | reverse complement strand
CATGCGTAGCGTGGTAGGAATCTCCGGCCTAAAGGCCGGGGAGGATGTCAATTTCCCAGTTTCACCCTCCTCTCTGGCTCAGCTTGGAGCCAATGGCCTCATCGGCAAGCCCTTCAACGCCGCCACCCTGGCTGCGGACATCTGTGCTCTGCTGGGCTGGGATCCCTGACTCAACCCTGAACCCGCCCCAAAGACCCCTGGGATCCCACCGATATCCGCCAAATCGCGTAGAAGAAACGTACAAATTGCCTACGCAAATCCTCGATGTTTCTCTGTACTTCCACTGATCTTGAGGCTACGATAGGGGCATGAGCGTTAGAAATACGGAGAAAACACAGATGCAAGTCAGTGAAGATCTAACCCTGGACTACCGTACTTACCGCATAGCAGCCCTATTGAGCGAGAGCTTCTCTTTGGGAGCACTGCTGGGAGTATCCCTCAAGTGGCAGAACGATGTCTCCTCCGTGAATGAGCCGCGGCCCAGGGCTTCCCATCTTTCCCTGCAGGACATCGAGCAGCGCTACCTCACCTCTTGGCAAAGATAGTCTTCTCCCTTCAAAAACCATCTCTCAAACAGAACCAGCCATGAATACAAGTCTTGACTCTGTTACTCTGCCCTCCAGCATCCAAGAAATCGTGGAGCAGGTGTTCCGCAGCAGCTTCCTCAGCTTGGACCAAGAGAACCGCATCAATGAGCTGCTCTTTCAGCGGCGCTACTCTGAGGCTGACCTGGAACTGTTGGACTGCCTAAGCTTGGCGTTGCTGAACCATCAAATTGAGACGGAAAAACGTTCTGCGGCAAAAGCTGCCTGACCCCCAAAACGCATCAAGTTCCTCCAAAGCAAAAGGGGATCCCAGCTGGATCCCCTTATTTGTCCAATCTGAGTCCAGTGACCTAGCTGATCTCCAAGGAAAACCCTGGAAGCGCCCCGGCAAGCATTCCAGAGTTCTTGCAGGATGTGGGGACTAGACCGCAACGGTCTTCTTCACCTGAGCCGCCAAAGCTCCAGAAGCATACTTGGCTGCCATCTCATCCAAGGTAACCACCGGAACTTTGGTGCCATGGCCAGCACAGCCGAAGGCAATGTAGCGCTCAGCACAGACTTTTTGCATTTCCTTGATGGAAGGCTTGAGGAAGTGGCGGGGATCAAACTCTTTCGGATTCTCGGCCAGGGCGCGACGCACGGCAGCCGTGATGGCCAGGCGGTTGTCGGTGTCGATGTTCACTTTGCGCACCCCATTTTGGATGCCCCGCTGAATTTCTTCCAGCGGCACACCGTAAGTCTCGGGAATGGAGCCGCCGTATTCGTTGATGATGTCGATCAGCTCCTTGGGCACCGAGGAGGAACCGTGCATCACCAGGTGCGTGTTGGGCAGGCGGCGGTGGATCTCAGCAATGCGCTCCATGTCGAGGATGTCACCAGTGGGCTTCCGGGAGAACTTGTAGGCGCCATGGCTGGTACCAATGGCTACGGCCAGCGCATCCACCTGAGTTCGCTCCACAAAGTCCACCGCTTGGTCGGGGTCGGTGAGGAGTTGGTCATGGCTGAGCGCCTCTTCCGCGCCGTGGCCATCTTCCGCTTCCCCACGGCCCGTCTCCAGGGATCCCAGGCAGCCCAGTTCCCCTTCCACACTCACCCCGATTGCATGAGCCACTTTCACCACCTCGGAGGTAACGGCCACGTTGTACTCGTAGCTGGCTGGGGTCTTGGCATCTTCCTTGAGGGATCCATCCATCATGACGCTGGTGAAGCCGTTGCGGATGGCGGAATAGCAGGTAGCCGGGCTATTGCCGTGGTCTTGGTGCATGGCGACGGGGATGTGGGGGTAGGTCTCCACTGCCGCCAGGATCAGGTGCCGCAGAAAGTTCTCGCCCGCATACTTGCGTGCCCCTCGAGAGGCTTGCAGGATAACGGGGCTGTTGGTTTCATGGGCTGCCTGCATGATCGCTTGGATCTGCTCCATGTTGTTGACGTTGAAGGCAGGAATGCCGTAGCCATGTTCGGCGGCATGATCCAGCAGCGTCCGCATTGCAACGAGAGCCATCGGTTACCTCCTGAGGTGCTGACCTAGTGCGTATGAGATTTGCTTACCGTTGATCTTAAGATACTTTTTACGTTTTGGCGGATAAGCCGCCGGGGATCTGCGCATCTTGCCGAGGGATCTTTGCAACCATTGGCCGCAATGCTCGCGCTCAGACGCAACAGGCGCGCCGACATCTTCAGGTACAGTGGGGAGGGGCAAGACTGTTGGGCGCTTGCATCGAGGATGGTTCTGCCCATGCCCGCTCAATTTATCTCTTAGTCTCTCTAATTCTACTGTGGTGTTTTTGTGTTGTTTGCCCGGAGGAATGGGAACGTGCGTTGCAATCGCTGGCCGGTCTTGGGTGCAAAGCCAACAAGGGCTCTGTCCTGCTGGGGCAAAAGGCTGCGCTGGGTGCGAGGAACCGGTTTGGCAATGGCCTGCTGGGCAGTGGCGGGCCTTCGGTCGGCAGCTTGGGGGATCCCTGGGCAATCTCCGGATCAGGTGGCGGCCTGGGTGAGGGACAATCCTGTGCTGCGGCCCCGTCCGGGCGAAACCCTGAACATCATCCGAGTGGAGCCGGATAGATCCCGTTTTACGTTCTTGGCTTCGGTGGCTCCGCCGGGACGGATCATCAACCCGCTGGATCGGGAGACGATTCGCTCGGAACGGATGACGTTCTTTCGCCCCCAAGGACTGACAGCAGAGGATCTCTTTCAAGCCATTCGCGATGTCTATGGGCCGGAGATCGCCGCCGATCTGGATCAGGCAGTGGAGGTGATTCGCTACCCATCCCCAGAAGCTCTGGCAGGCAGTCTGGGCTATACCTTGGCCCTTGCCATCCAAGGGGTGGTGCTGCGGGGAAACCAATTCGTGTATTGGCTGGAGCTGACGCAAAACCCCGATGGCCGCGTACAGCAGGGGCAGGTGTGGGTGTTCCAAGAGGAATGGCTACCCAAGGTGGAAGGGGAGTTGGCGGAACGTTTCCCCTTGCAGGTGATGACCCGTTGAGGGGCCCCCAATCTTTATCCCCGAGGAGAAGGGCGCTCAGGGGCGGAGGGAGTTGCTGACATCCAAAGCCGGCAATTCCACCCGTTCTACCTGGGGCCGAAAGCCCAACCAAGGAGTGGCCAACTGGGCAAATCGCTCTGGATCCCCGCTCACACAGAAACGGTGGGGTTCTCCCCAAGCAGCGGTCAAGGGGCGACGCAAGTCCCACAAACTCAATTCGCGGGCCAGGGATCCCACCAGCGCCATCCCCGGATCCACTCGTTTGACCGAGGGGGGCAGCAAAGGCTTCAGGATTGGATCCAGCAGGGGGTAGTGAGTACAGCCATAGACAAGAGTATCGATCCCCTGTTGCAACAGCGGTTGCAGGTAGCGTTCAGCCGCTTGTCGCAGGGCAGGGCTATCCAGCCATCCGGCTTCAATGAGAGGGACGAACTCAGGGCAGGCCTGCTCCCAACAGTAAACGGGGTACGGAAAACGTTTGGGATCCAGAGCGCTGTACTCCTGAATGGCTTTTGAGTAAGCGCGACTCTTGACCGTGGCCACCGTGGCGAGCACCCCAATGCGGGATCCTTGGGCCAGTGCTGCCTGGGCGCCGGGTAGGATCAACCCCAGAACGGGCAGGGCAAACTCCTGCCGCACGTGGTCCAGAGCCAAGGCCGAGCTGGTATTGCAGGCCATCACCACCAGCTTCACCGGCTGTGCCTGCATCCATGTCAGAATTTGCCGCACAAAGGCCAGGATCTCCTCTGGCGAGCGTTCCCCATAGGGCAACCGCGCTGTGTCGCCGAAGTAGATGAGCCGTTCCTGGGGGAGTCGGCGGCGTAAGGCTCGCCAAACCGTCAGCCCGCCCAAGCCGCTGTCAAACACCCCAATTGGCCAACTGGGATCTGGCTCTGATTTCCACTCCCACTGCATGCTCCGTTCTCCTCAACACCTTGGCCTAAGCTGCTGTATCCTACCCTGCTTTCGAGAATCTCGGCGACAGATTCCCTGCCTTCCCTCTGAGATCAACTGGGCCAACTGGATCGTCAATTGAGAGATCCGATAGACATGAACAAGCTCAGCCAACGGCTAGCGACTGCGCAAGAAAGTCTCAATGCCATCGGCAATGGCCCGCGCCAAAATAGCCTGATATTCGGCAGTGGCCAATTTTCGCCCTTCGGTTGGGTTGGTTACGTATCCCAACTCCAGCAGCACGGAGGGCATACCCACAGGTGTTTCCCGCACCACAAAAAAGCGGGCTCGTCTCACCCCCCGGTCAGCAGCACCGGTGGCCCTGACCAAGCTGCGGTGCAAGATGGCGGCCAGCTCGGCGCTATCGGGTCGCAGGTAATAGGTCTCGATGCCGTGAATGCCGGAGCGATCCAGGGCGTTGGCATGAATGCTCACCAGCAGGGCAGCATTGGCCTGAACGGCCATATCCACCCGCGGTTGCAGCAGCACTTCCCGGTCATCGGTGCGGGTCATCACCACCCCGTACCCCCGCTCCTGCAGCAGTCGTTGCACCTGGTGGGCAACGGAGAGCACGATGTCCTTCTCCTGGATCCCATCTACCCCAATAGCACCGGGATCCCGTCCCCCGTGGCCGGGGTCGATGGCAATGACCGTCCGGTTCAGAGATTGGGGGGTGGAAGGGGAGGCAGGGCCGGGCGTCTGCGGCTGAGGTATTGGTGGAGGAGCATTCAGAGGTCGCAGCTCCAAGGTAATGCGGCGGGATCCCTGGCCGGGGTTGGGCTCGAAGACATTGAACTCCTCGGCGGGCTGCACCAGAATGCTGACCGTGCGGGCATCTTCCTGGACAAAGCGGATCCGCTCCACCGGCCCTCCAACCGGCAAGCCGGGATCCGGCATAGACTGGGGCAGGCGAGCGGGCGCCACGTTGATGCGGTAGCCACCACTCTCGGGATCCCAGCCGGCCCGGTAGAACATGAATCCATCGGCGCTGATGATCAACCGGTTGCCCTGGAGCTGAACCGATTGCAACGTGGCCAGCGGCCCACTGCTGTTGACAGAGCTGACCTCGGGCAAAAGGCTGGCCTGGGCAGCACCGCCGGCAGGCTGGATCCAGATCCCACCTCGCTGTGGGTCGTAGCGGGCTTCCCAATCGCCACCGGAGGAATCCACATCCAGCACCACCCGAGCAACGGTGGGCTCAAACTGCCCGATACGCAGCCGCGCAACCCCCAGACGGTTGATGACATAAGCTCGCTGGGTGAGGGCAGGGCTGAGGGTGGTGTTGAGAAAATCCACCACTACCCGATCCGGATCGAGGATGCGCCGCACCGTAGTGGAGGGGCTGCCTTGGGTACGGATAAAAAAGCCTTCTGCTTGCGGGGATACCTCTAAAATTTGATGGCCGGAGCGGGAGACAGGCAGGGGTGGGGGGGATCCGACAGCTTGGCTCTGGGGCAGTGGGATGGGAGCTGATGAGCCGGCAGATGAGGGGGGAAACAGCGGCGAAGGGGGAGCGGCCTGGGTGAATTGAACGGCCCAGCGGGAGGGGCCGGCGGTGAGCAGTTGCAGGTGGTTAAGGCTGAGGGGCTGATCCGGCTGCAGATAGAGCACAAAACGGGTGATGGTATCCGTAAGCTGGCTAATCTGCACAGAGGCGACACGGCCTGCAAAGGTCTGGGTTTGGGGCTCCCGTCCAAAGCGGGTGTTGGGAAAATCCAGCACAACCCGAGGCGGATTCTGCAGCACGAACAGAAAAGGCCGCACCTCGCCCTGGGTGTTAACTTCCAGCCGCCCCTGCTGGGGGTCGTAGTACCAACGCTCAATGCGCGATAACCCTGGGATTGTGGTCGTCTGGGCCTGGACAGAGGGAGGGGGAAACAGTCCTGCTCCCGCCAAGCTCAACAGCAGCATCGCCCCCCATATCCGCCTTGACCTCGGCTTGCCGAATTCAGGCATGACCTTCCATCCACTCCCCACACCTGCTGCCCTCAACTATACCAACCTGCCCTCGGAGCAGCCTGGGAAGGAGCGCAATTCCGCTCTTGCCTGCAGGGCTGGGGGATGATGGGTAGAGGCTCGCCCCTTCTTCTTCCTGCTTGTTCTCCGGCGAGGTATCTTGGGATGCCCAAACCACCGGATCTCCTAACCCTGGCCCGAGCTGGACACGCCCAGTCGATTGTGCAGGTTGTGCGGATGGAGCTGCTGCGGCGTCGCTGGTGTGCCTGAGTAGACTTTGCCGACGAGACCCTGCACGTCCACCTGCTGGGATCCCTGTACCAGCCTGCGCTCTCCCCCCAAGTTGCCGCTGCCCAACTGTTTCTGATCTTGAAGCAACTGCGGATCCCACGGCTGGAGCAAGTGGAAATTTGCGCTTTCCGCGGCTCACGTTTGCTCTGGCGGCAGAGCCTAAAGCTGGGATCCCGGCGGCGTTGGGATCGGTTTTCTTTTGGCAACTGGTCGGTGAACGCTTGGGCTTACCCGGCTGCGTTTGCGGTGGCCCTGATGGTGAACAACATAGGCTTGTTGCAGTTGTTGCATTTGCCTCTTCACATTTGGATCCACGAATTTGGCCATGCCACCGTCGCCTGGTGGAGCGGGTATCGGGCTTTGCCTCTGCCCATCGGCTGGACAAGCGTTAGCTCCCAGAGGGATCCCTTTGTGTATTTTGGAATCCTCTTTTTACTGATTCTACTCTTCTGGTCAGCCCGCAAGGAGCGGATTGGGTGGCTGCAGGTGCTGGCCATCTTTCTTGCTCTATTGCAGTTTTACATGACCTGGCTGATGCCCAATCGCACCTGGGAGATGTTGTTTGTCTTTAGCGGCGTTGGAGGAGAATTTTATCTCAGCACCTTTCTGATGGCCAGCTTTTATTTTCCCTTGCCAGATCGCTGGCGATGGGATTTTTGGCGATTTGTCGTGCTGGGGATCGCGGCCAGCAGCCTGTGGAAAAGTTTTTGGCAATGGCACAGTATCCGACTGGGGCTGGATCAAATTCCCTGGGGGACTTTATTGGGCGGTCAAGGGGATCCCAGGGGGGATATGAACCGCCTAAACTACGACTTTGGCTGGAGCACCGATCAAATTATCCAAACCTACACTTTTTTAGGGAACCTGTGTGTTTTCGTCGTATTGAGCCTATATGTTCTATTCCTGTTGCGGGCAAATGATGAGATTTGGCTGTATCTGCGAGCAAAGCTTATTCTTTGGATGGATGGTTTGATAGGCTCCAGTTCAAGGAAACGTTCTTAAGATCCTCTTGTACTGAACATTGCCCCAACTACAACTTTTTCCGGCAGCACCAGCTACATCCGGCGCAAAATGAGCTCTTGGGTAAAAGGGATCCCGCTTATCTCCAGAACTTCCCTAGTGTCCAACTCGATTCCTCAAGGGGGCAGGATCATTTTGGTTTTGGACTGCAGCTTTGCCGGTTGGGAATTGCTCCAACCACTCCGTTGAGCTCAGAGGGCGTTTGTGGTGCCCATCTGGGCAATGATTGGGCGGGAGAAGCGGCACCCCTATCAGGTTGGAGATGGCCTGTTGAGCATTCGCTCTATGCTGAGGGATATGTATAGACAAACTTCCTCTGCAACGGTACTTTACCCATGTCAGCCGCCTTCTCTTGGCCCTACCGCACCCCAGGGATCCCAGACTCTGCCTTTGAACGCATCCCAGGGATCCCGATGAGCCCTCGTGAGGTGCGCGTGTTGGTGCTAAGCCAGTTGCGCCTGGGAGAGAACCACTGCCTATGGGATATCGGCGCCGGAACCGGCACCATTGCCATTGAAGCGGCTGTTCTATGCCCCAAAGCTCGCGTGATTGCCATCGAGCGAGATGCCGAGGTAGTCAGCCTAATCGAGAGCAATTGCGAGAAATTTGGCCTCACCAACGTGCAGGTGATTCAAGGTACTGCCCCCGATTGTCTGCAACACCTTTCTCCGGCACCGGATCGCATCTGCATTGAGGGAGGCCACCCCCTACGCGAGATCTTGGAAGCCTGCTGGAGCCATCTCAGCCCCAACGGGCGGGTCGTGGCGACGACCAACTCTTTGGATGGGCTCTACGGCCTTTCTGCCGGCCTGGCCGCTGTGCGGGCTCATCATGTGGAGGTGATTCAATCGGCGGTGAACCGCCTGGAACACCGCGGTCGGACTCAAATGCTGCTGGCACTGGATCCCACCTTTGTTTTGAGCGGAGAAAAAATGGGCTAAGTTTTGTGTAAACTGTTTACATTTTTTGGTAAATCTTTTCCTAAGGTGATGGATAAAAGTGGATTGATTTATCTCGGCTGTCTTAGAACCAGCAGAAAAGATTGGGTCACCCAAACCTTAAGCTATACTGATATTTCTCGATCCCAAACTCAAATCTGCTTTTATACCAGATTAAGAGAGCTGGGAAACCCAAAAGCTATGGTTCAATTCCAAAACCCCTTTCAGGAATCACGGGAAGTCAGGCTGCGGCAACTGTTGATTCGAGAGCGCTGGCCAGAAATGCTGAAAGGCTGCCGGGCTTGCATCCATTGGGACGACTTCAAGCGACCGGAATGCTGCGGTGACTGCGGCATTGGCGATCGCCGTAGGCAAGCGGTAACCGAAGAAAGCCCACCCAGCAAGTCCCCAGGAATTTAGGGTTTCCCAAGCTTTCCAGAGGGGGATCCCAGCTCTTGTGGTGGTTTGTAGTAATTTTTACCTAGGGAGTTTTACCCAAAAATTGGGTCCCAAGCCCAGTCTTCACATCTGTCTGCAGCCAGAGCAAACCAGCAAGGTGGGGAGGCAACGAGCGCCTCTCGCAGGATCGTTATGTCGTTGCTCCCTAGCCTTTCATCGCGCCAGCGGGCCGGAGGCCTTTCGCGCCAGCGGGACGGAGTCCTT
>NZ_JANSHS010000401.1:0-4681 GCF_047461695.1 Synechococcus sp. R6-7 | reverse complement strand
CCCCCCTCAAACAGGCCCAGCAGGGAGAAAAACCGCGCCCAGCCCCAGTCCATTTCCATGTAGCCAAAGCCGTAGATCTGGGCCACCAGGTTCAGCCCCGTCACCACAGCGCAGGCCCCCAGAGTTACCGATGACACCTGCAGCGGCAGCTCTAACATCAGATCCCCCACCTGCAGCCAAGGCAACCGAATGACCTGCGCCGGCTGATCCCAAATTGCCACCAGCGCCCCCACGCTGTGCAGGAAGGCCATCAACGTCAAGAGCGCATTCAGATAACCTGCCGGACGTGGTCCCGTGCGCCGGGTGATTCCTGGGGACCAGATCAGCGCTCCCGCCCACCCCACCAAGGCGTAGAGGGGAATCAGCCATGCAGTTGTGACCAGCCCGTTCAAGCTCATAATCCTCCTTCGGCCAGGGATCTTGGCCAAACTGGAACACTTGCTGAGATCCTGTAAAAAGTCTTAAGCAGCATCTTAGCTGCGAACTAGGATAGATGAAAATTGAACTTTCCGATAAAAACTATAGACAAAAATCTATAGTTCAAGCAGGGGGAGCAGAATAACCTCTGTCGTTGTCACCCCCTCACTCTCTAAAGCGTAGATGGAAATGAACCCGTTGGGAACCTAAGGATTTGCGATTGTTTGGACACAGGGAATGATCAAGAAAACTGGGTTTAGCGCTCCGCACCGCCAAAGCGAAGGCCTACGGCCCGCTGTCGCGACAGAGCGGCTTTGTGTTATGGTACGGGTTGATCTCCGCCAACTTGAATATGGCGCAGTGTCAATAAAAAGTGTCTGGGAGTTCATCCCAGTAGTTGGGGCTATGGCATCCGCTAACGCAAACACGACCCCGTCCACCCCTTCTCCCAAGGTTGCTGCTCAAGCTGCTGTGAAATTGCCGAGAAGACTGAGAACAACGACTTAGAAGGGCGTCTTGACTTTGGGTTGCTTGACCTTTAGCTCGCGAAGCCGTTTCAACATCTTCTGGAAATACTCCGCCAGGTAGTCCTCAAGAGAGGTCAGAGAGGCCAGTTCAATCCCCAGGGTTTCGCATACAGGCGTCATATCGGCGTGCATGGGTTCTTTGGCCGCGATCACCTCCACAAACGCCAGCCGGTCGGCAATGTTCCAGCTCCACTGAAAAAACTGCGCCACCTTGCGCGCCCCTCTCAGCAGTCCCAGCGGCATGGTGCTGACTTTGGCCTTTTTGCCGGAGAGCTGCTCGCACAAGGCAATGACTTCTCGAGCCGTCCAAGCCTTGGGCCCCACCAAGGGAAAGATTTGCTGCTTGGCAGCTTCTACAGTGAGAGCTCGCACCGCAAACCGGGCTGCATCTAGGGTGTCTAGGTAGGCCGTTGGCATGCCCTCGCCGGTTACCCAGACGATTTGTTCTTCCAAGATGGGGATGGCGTACTGGCCAATCAACCCCTGCATAAAGCCCGCTGGCCGGAAAATGGTGTAGGGCATCTGGGATCCGATCAAATACTTCTCGATGTGATGCTTGAAATTCATCAGGGGCACGTTGGGGTACTCGTGGTGGGCACCCATAATGGAGAAAAAGATAAAATGCTTCACCTGGGCAGCTCGGGCTGCATTGATCAGGGCAACTTTGCCATCCCAGTCCACCTGACGGGCGCTGAGGGTATCGGTCACCCGCACCGTGGCACAGTCGATCACCGCCTCGATGCCTTCCATGGCGGAGTTGAGGGTGCTGGGCTGAAGCAGATTTCCCACTTTCAGTTGAGCGCCCCATTCACTCAAGAAAGCAGCCTTTGCCGGATTTCGCACCAGACAGGTGACTTGATGTCCTTCTTCGATGGCTCGGCGCACCACCTGACGGCCCAGCGTTCCCGTCGCCCCCACAACCAGCACGTTCATAAAATTATCATTTCTTAACCTTAGGCTTAGTCTATCAGACCAGCGCAACTCCCGACACAACCTTAGAGGCAGCAACAAACCAATGGGGATCCCTTGCCAAACCGGCTCTGAAGGGATCCCTAGAGTTAGGTACTGAGAAAGCGTTCAGCCGGCCAGCTCGTTCATGCGTTGCGCCAAGGTGAAGTCCAATTCCGTAATGCCCCCGGCATCGTGGGTGGTGAGATCCACCCGCACGCGGTTGTAGACATTGCTCCATTCGGGGTGGTGCCCCATGCTTTCGGCCACCAAGGCCACACTGCTCATCCAGCCAAAGGCTTCGACAAAGGAACCAAACTGAAATTGGCGATGCAGCTTTCCCTCCCGCAAAGACCAGCCGGGCAGTTTCTCCAGCTTGGCCTGGATCTCGGCTTCACTTAGCTTGACGGGTCTGGACATGGGCGTTCCCTCCGGTCGATGCCATCGTTTTCATCACGCTTTCATCAAAAGAGCAACTGAGAGCGGATCCCAGCTTATTTACAAAACTTCATAACCTTTTGGTTCTGCCACGCCAGCGGCGCCGAGGGGTTTGTACAGCCAGTAGCCTTGCACGGAGAAATGGGCCCGCTTGTAGAAATTGAGGGCAGCCTGGTTATGGCGATAAACCTGCAGGGTGATGGCCGCCAGCTGCTGCTGGGATCCCCATCGTTCCACCTGCTGAATGAGGGCCTTGCCCAGGCCCTGCCGACGATGGGCGGGATCCACCCAGAGCAGAAAAATGTAGGCTACCCGCCGATGGGTGGCTTGATCGGTGGAGATGCCGGCCCAAACACAGCCCACCGGCTCTGCAGTTTCTTCTTTCAAGATCCACCAGCAGGGGGTACGGGGTGGGTCGAAGAGGCGATCCAGCGTCTCTTCCAGGTGATCCCAGTTGCTTTGCTCTGGAAAAGATTCCTGCAACGTGGCCTGCAATCCTCGCCTCACCCAGGGCCGATCCCAGGCTGAACCGATGCGCCAACGATAACCCACAGGCAGAGGGATCCCTTGTTCAGCCATCCTCAGGGGTTTGCAGAAAGGGCCACAGGCGTTGCTTCTTCTAGGGGGGCAGGCTGGGCCATATCCTCCGGCAGAAACGAGCGGATGCTCACCACCACCAGGGTAAACAGAAACACCAGCAGGATGAGAGCGGGAAAGATATATTGCCGCAGGATGCTCATGCTTCTACATAATCATTTCAAGTTTCTACAGCATAGCGTGCAGGGAGGGATCCCTGGGCACCCTTTCGGATCATCCTCATCTCAATCCCTATCAACTGACCCTGGGGGATCCCATGCGTTAATAAGGTGAGAAAGTGTAGCCTATGATTCCAAAGTCAGGTCAGCTGTGCATTAAGGTCGAGCGTAGTTGTGGGTCATCACTCAACTGCCCAACCTGATCCCACTGCTGCGCGACGCGAGCGGAGAATCCATGAGCACTCCCAATCGCCCCTTGAAGACCCTTGGGATCCCTCCCAATGCCTGGGCTGTGAATGCCGAAATGGCCGACCTCACCCGTCCGCCCTTGGATCCCCGGCCCATCCTGCTGCCCACCTCCAGCAAAACCCTGCGCTTGGATCTGGCCAAAGCGGCGCTGCTGGTGATCGACATGCAAAACGACTTTTGTCATCCCGACGGTTGGCTGGCCAGCATCGGCGTCGATGTTACACCTGCACGGGCTCCCATCGGCCCTCTAAAAGCCCTGCTGCCCCGCCTGCGACAAGCTCAAGTGCCGATTGTGTGGGTGAACTGGGGCAATCGCCCTGACTTGCTCAACATCAGCGCCGGCTTGCGACATGTGTACAACCCCACCGGAGAGGGAGTAGGGCTGGGGGATCCCTTGCCTAAGAACGGGTCTTTGGTCCTCACGCGGGGCAGTTGGGGCGCTGCTGTGGTGGAGGAACTGGAGGTCAAGCCCGAGGATATCTGGGTGGATAAGTTCCGCATGAGCGGCTTTTGGGATACCCCTCTCGATAGCATTCTCAGAAACCTGGGGCGCACCACCCTCTTTTTTGCCGGCGTGAACATCGACCAGTGCGTCATGACCACGCTGCAAGATGCCAATTTCCTCGGCTACGACTGCATTTTGCTGGAAGACTGCGCCGCCACCACCTCTCCTGAATACTGTTTGCTAGCTACCCTCTACAACGTCAAGCAGTGCTTTGGCTTTGTCGCCTCCTCCTCAGATTTGCTCGCGGCTCTCCCCTGTTAGCACTTGCCCACTATTCACCCCTCATCTCTTGAGCGGAGGATCCGGATGCAAACGCTTTCCCGCTGCGTGATTCCAATTGTTAAAACCCCTGCCGATTATCAGGCTTTTCGCATCAGCCCCCACGATACCAATCGCCTGGCCATCGTGTTCGATCCTTCTCATGCTCAGATTTCTCTGACTTTTTGTGTGGAGATCTTCGATGAGGGAGGCAAAACCCCTCCCAACCGCCATCAAATGGCTGTAGAGATGTTCTTTATCCTCAAGGGTGAGGGCATGGCCATTTGCGATGGAAAAGCGGCCCCCATCAAAACCGGAGACAGCATTTTGGTTCCGCCAACAGGCGTGCATGAAATCCGCAACACCGGCCCAGGCCGCCTCTACGCCCTCTGCTTCATGGTGCCCAACGAAGATTTTGCCGAGCTCATCCGCTCCGGCACTCCTGCGGACTTGGATGAGGAGGATTTGCAGGTGCTGTCGGGGGGCTGGAGAAGGGCATTTGCTGAGGCTTAGGCCTCAATGGCTCTGGGAGCTGTAGAGGTTGGAAGTCAGGGGTACTGATACATTCACGCTGAACTCTCCTG
>NZ_JANSHS010000400.1:0-3407 GCF_047461695.1 Synechococcus sp. R6-7 | reverse complement strand
CAGCAGTGTTCAGCGTAAATGTATCAGCATGGGCAAAGTTGTCATCATTGGGGCGGGGCTGGCCGGCTTGGCTTGCGCCAAAGTGCTGAGCCAGGCGGGGTGGAGGGATGTCCTGGTTCTGGAAAAAAGCGACGGCCCTGGGGGGCGGGTGCGTACCGACAAGGTGGATGGCTTTCGCCTGGATCGCGGTTTTCAGGTGCTGTTCACCGCCTATCCCAAAGTGCGACAGCATTTGGATCTGGGCAAGCTCGATCCCCGTCCCTACCGGCCCGGCGCTATTTTGGCTCAACCCGGTCGCTGCTGGCTGTTGGGGGATCCCCTACGGGATCTGTCCAGCCTTCTCCCCTCTTTGCTCAACCCCTTGGCCAGCTTTGGGGACAAGCTCAAGGTGCTGCAATTGCGATCCGAGCTGGCGCGCCGCAGCCCGGAGCAGGTTTTTCAAGAAGGGCTAGGGGGATCCGATTGCTCGTTGCGGGAGTTTCTGGAGCAGTACGGCTTTTCCCAACAGATCTGCCAGCACTTTTTCTACCCCTTTTTCCGCGGGATCCTTCTAGATCCGGATCTGGGCAGTAGCGCCCGCCTCTTTGCCTTTTATTTCAAGATGATGGCCGAGGGCTCCATCGTCACCCCGGCCTTGGGCATGGGAGAACTGGCCCGACAACTGGCCGGTCACCTGTCCCCCGAACAGATTCGCTACCAAACCCCGGTGGAGCGCATCCTGGCAGAAGACGGGAAAGTGCGCGGGATCCGCACCGCCAAGGGTGAAGAGATCCCTGCCGAGTGGGTAGTTTGTGCTACTGATGCCCCTCAGGTACGGGCCTGGCAGGCGGAGCTGTGCCCTCAGGCCCCCACCCCCATTCCCACCCAGGGGCGAGCGGTGACCTGTCTCTACTTCTGCGCCCCCTTTTCCCTCAGCCGCGGCGCCTACTTGTACCTCAACGCCACCGGCCAGGGCTGGATCAACCATTGGGTCCAACTTACCCGCATCAGCCCGGCGCTGGCTCCTCCTGGCCAACACCTGTATTCGGTGGTGGTGCTAGGGGATCCCCCCTTGAGGGACGAGGAACTGGCCCAAGCCTGCCGGGCCGAGCTGCAAACTTACTTCCCCGTCGCGGCAGCGTCGCGTAGCGATAAAGCCCCCTTGGAGCAACTGCGCCTGCTGCGGGTGTACCGGATCCCTTTTGCCCAGTTTGTACAACCCCCCGGCTTTCAGCAGCATCTGGTTCCCACCTTTAGCGGCCTGCCGGGCCTTCTCTGGGCTGGAGAGTACACTCACCAGAGCAGCATCGAGGGATCCCTGCGCAGCGGCGAACAGGCAGCGGCGTGGATTCTCCAAAAATCGGCGTAAATCTGTACAAAGCAATACAGACTTTCTTAAGCCTATTCCCAGCAACAAAGCTGGGATCCCGTGGTATGAAGGGGGTGGACTTGGTTGCCCACGAGGATCCCTCTGTCATGCAAAACGCTACCCTCAGCCCCATCCCGCTCCTGCAGCGGTCATTCGAGATGGCGGGCCCCATCTATGGGCCGCTGCTGATCCTGGCCTCTCCTGGCTTTATTGTTTCCATTGTCGCAGAGCTAATCCCGCTTGCCGGTGGGATCCTCAACTTGGCCTATGGCCTGATCGGCCTGCCTATCCTAGCAGGGGCAGCCTTTTGGCTGGTGGATCAGCACTTGAAGCAGCGAACTCCCCCGCTGGGCAACAGCCTGGATCGGGCTGTCTCTAGGGCAGTGCCTCTGGTATTCGGCAACATCCTGCTGGTGCTGATTGTCTCGCTGGGGATGCTGCTGCTTGTACTTCCCGGCATCTACTGGGGGATAAGGCTGGCTTTCACGCCCTGCGCGATTGTCCTGGAAGACAAAGGTGCCACGGAAGGGTTGGGCTACAGTTGGAACCTCGTCAGGGGCCGTTGGTGGGGGGTGTTTTGGGCATTTCTGGCCGTGGGTTTGATCTTCGGCATCGCGATCCTGATTTCGTTTTCTGTTGGGGGGATCCTGGGAGATACCCTAGGTGCGGCTGTGGTTGGGAATGCTGCCGCCACGGCAGTTGCGCCTATCCTCGATATCTATACAGTGCTCCTGTTCCGATCCCTGCAGCAGCTGCAAGCGCAAGCAGCGTAGTTTGGCTTGCCCTCACCCCCAATCCTTCCCCCCTGGCGAGAGGGAAGTTGCAGTTGGCCTAGGGAGAAGGGCGCTCCAGGATCCCTCCCCCCAGCAGGAGATCCCCGTGGTACCAGACGGCGGCTTGGCCAGGAGTGACCCCAAACTGCGGCTCGGCAAACTGCAGCTTTACCCGCTCTGGCGATTCCGGGATCACCATGGCGGGCACTGGGGGGGTACGGTAGCGCACCTGAACCTCAACAGCCAAGGATGCCGTCGGCGCCGGGATAGAGACCCAGTTGACTTGGCTTACCCACGCTTCAGCCTGGGTAGCCTCCTCCCGTTCCCCCACGACAACGCGGTTCATGGCCGCATCGATGCGCACCACGTAAAGCGGACGGGAAGAGGCAATCCCCAACCCCTTGCGCTGGCCCACCGTGTAGTGGTGGATGCCCTCATGGGATCCCAGCACTCGCCCCTGGGTATCGACGATTTCCCCTGGCCTTTGCCCAAGGTACTGATCCAAAAAGCTCCGCATCGAGCCATAGGTTTCAATCAAGCAGAGATCCTGGCTTTCGGGCTTATCGGCTGTAACCAGCCCATAGCGGGCGGCCAACTGGCGGGTTTGGGCCTTGGTGTACTCGCCCAAGGGGAAGAGGCTATGGGCTAGGTGCTCTTGGCTGAGGTCGTAGAGAAAATAGGACTGATCCTTCTGCCGATCTACCGCCCGCAGGAGTTGGTAACGTCCTAGCCCGGCGTTAAAGCGCACCCGTGCGTAGTGGCCGGTGGCCATCTGCGAGATGCCCAGCTTTTCGCGGGCATAGGCCAGCAACGGGCCGAATTTCACCAGCTTGTTGCATTGGGAGCAGGGCAGGGGAGTAATGCCCTCCGCGTAGCCGGCTACCAGGTAATCGACAATGTTGGCCTGGAACAGCTCGCGGCTATCCACCACATGGTGCGGGATCCCCAGCTGCTCACAAACAGCTGCCGCATCCACCAAGCCTTCGGTGCAGCACTGGCCCTTCCCCCTCATGAGCCAGAGGGTGACCCCCTCCACGGCGTAGCCCTGTTCCTGCAGCAAGGCCGCCACCGTAGAGCTATCCACACCCCCAGAAAGGGCCGCCACAATGCGGGGCCGCGACGGGGATGCAACGGGTGAAACCGATGAGTGGGGGCTGATAACCATTGAGACAAGGGATCCTAGGAAAAGAAAGGCTCAGCCGGAAACAGAGGAGGCCTCTCTCTGGGGATTGGGGAACCCGGAACAAGCTGAGCCGGGATCTTTACTTTAGCCTTCCTCAGAATTG
>NZ_JANSHS010000399.1:0-7502 GCF_047461695.1 Synechococcus sp. R6-7 | reverse complement strand
GTGGGCGCCCTCTACCCGGTGGTGAAGTACTTTATCCCGCCCTCTTCCGGTGGAGGGGGTGAGGGCCTCATCGCTCAGGACGCTCTCGGCAAGCCCATCAGTGTCAGTGAGCTGTTGGCCA
Organism: Synechococcus sp. R6-7; assembly: GCF_047461695.1. NCBI lineage: Bacteria > Bacillati > Cyanobacteriota > Cyanophyceae > Synechococcales > Synechococcaceae > Synechococcus > Synechococcus sp. R6-7. The sequence goes on along the minus strand of NZ_JANSHS010000399.1, from coordinate 7,381 downwards.
CCCATGCCGCTACGGATCGGGTGCTGGCCCAAGGTTTGAAGGGGGATCCCACCTACATCGTGATCGACAATGGGGCGGTGGCCAACTATGGCCTCAACGCGGTTTGTACCCACCTCGGTTGCGTGGTGCCCTGGAATGTGGGGGAAAACTTGTTTAAGTGCCCTTGCCACGGATCCCAGTATGCGGCCAATGGCAAGGTGATCCGGGGACCGGCTCCCCGCTCGCTGGAGCTGGTGAGCGCCACTGTGGATGGCGACAACGTCCGCTTCAGCCCTTGGCAAGGCCCCGATTTCCGGGAAACCTAAAGGGCAAGGGATCCCGCTGGCTGTGCCGGCTTTTGCCGAACGATTTGGGGCAAATTGTCGAGATGGCTGTTCCAAGACTGTGTCCTAAACCTGTGATGGAAATTCATTCTGAGCTGAGAGTTATGAAGCGAATCTGCTTGGCCTTCTGTGGGCTGCTGCTGTTGCTGGGGATGGGGGCACGTCCGGCGGCAGCCTACCCCTATTACGCCCAGATGGCCTACGACAACCCCCGCGAGGCGACCGGAAAAATTGTCTGTGCCAACTGCCACCTGAACGCCATGCCCACTCGCGCCGAGGTGCCCCAGGCAGTCACCCCCGGCCAGGTGTTCACCATCAAAGTTGGGATCCCTTATGACCTGAGCAAGCAGCAGGTGCTGGCAGACGGCAGCAAGGGTGGGTTGAATGTGGGCGCGGTGGTGGTCTTGCCGGAGGGCTTCCGTTTAGCCACCGAAGCCGAGATGACCGAGGAACAACGGCAAGAAACTGCCGAGACCTACATCACCCCCTACAGCGACGCGAAGCCCAACATCCTCCTGGTCGGGCCTTTGCCGGGCGAGCAGCATCAAGAAATCGTCTTTCCAGTGGTGGCCCCTGACCCGAAAGAGGATCCCTCGGTGGCCTTCATGAAGTATCGCGTTTACATTGGGGCCAACCGGGGTCGCGGTCAGCTCAACCCCGACGGCAGCCTCAGCAACAACAACGTCTTCCGCGCCCCAGCCACGGGGCGTCTGGTCAACATTGCCACCCTCGACTCCGATATCAGCGATCTGCCGGCTGAATTGGCCAGCCTGGTGCCCCCGGAATATGAGCTGCCAGGCACGCGGGTTCTCAGCTTCGAGAGCGAAAGTGGGATCCAAAACCTGGTGGTGCCACCTGGGCCGGAGCTGGTGGTTGCCGTTGGCGACAGCGTCAAAGAAGGGGATCCCGTCACCAACAATCCCAATGTGGGCGGCTTTGGCCAGGTGGAGCGGGATCTGGTGCTGCAAAGCCCGGATCGGGTGAAATGGCTGGTGGCCTTCCTGGCAGCCATTACCATTACCCAGGTGCTGTTGGTGCTGAAGAAAAAGCAGGTGGAGCTCATTCAAGCCGCCGAAATCCTCGGCTAGCTCAAGCTCTTTCCTAGCCTGCACCTCGGAAGCATATCCGGGGTGTTTTTTGTTCGGTAGGGTTCTAAGGCAGCCTCAGCTCTCCTCTGATCACCAGCACCGCTTGCCCAGCAATCTCCACCCGTGAGCCTCGATCTCGGCACCACAGCTCGCCCCCGCGGGCCGAGAGCTGGTGAGCCTTCAAATCAAGTCGGCCCAGGCGTTTGGCCCAATAGGGCATCAAAAGACACTGGGCGGATCCCGTCACCGGATCCTCCGGGATCCCCAGCCGAGGGGCAAAAACGCGGCAGACAAAATCCGGCCCATCCTCTAGATCCGCCCCAGAGGCTGTGACGATCAACCCCGGAACGGGGAGCGCTTGAACCTGGGCCAGATCCGGTTGCACCTGCTGCACTTGTTCCGCCGAAGCCAGCACCGCTACCCCCATGTCCCCCCGGTATAGCTCCACAGGTGGGATCCCCAAAGCCGCTGCCACCTGCTCCTTGGCTTCTGGCCAAGGTTCCGGGGTTTGAGCAGGAAAATCCATGGCCAGGCGATCCCCCTGCCGCCGCACCTGCAACAGGCCACTGCGGGTGGAAAAGGCTACCCTCTCCGCCTCAGGATGCACCTCCGTCAACAGCACATAGGCGCTGGCCAAGGTGGCGTGGCCACAGAGATTCACCTCGGTGGTGGGAGTAAACCAGCGCAGCCCATAGTGGGGAACCTCGCCCTGGGATCCCTGGGGAAGTAAAAAAGCCGTCTCCGACAAATTGTTCTCTGCGGCAATGGCCTGCATCAGCGCCTCTGGCAACTCCTGGGGCAGCAGACACACCGCCGCGGGGTTACCTGCAAAAGGCACTGCCGTAAACGCATCCACCTGAAACAACGGGATCCGCACGTTCTCAACCCAGCCCAACTCAGGCCATGATCCCACACCGGCACCAAAAGTAGGGGGATCCGCACCCCGACCGTACCCGCCAAAAGCGGGATCCCACCGACAGAGGCTATTGTCAGGCCAGAAAGTTGGCTGATAAACTAGCACTCGTAAGTCGAGAGTGCTAAGTCGCTTCCCTTCGGGGAAGTGGAACTAATGGAAATGAAAACTTCAGCTTCGTGCTTTAGGATCACGGAGGACATTCGTCATGGCTGCAGTAGCTCTTAACGTCTCTACCCTGAAGCCGCTGGGCGACCGCGTGCTGGTCAAAATCGCTCAGCAGGACGAGAAAACCGCAGGTGGGATCTTCTTGCCGGACACTGCCAAGGAAAAGCCCCAGGTGGGGGAAGTGGTTGCTGTTGGCCCTGGCAAGCGCAACGACGAGGGCAAGCTGATCCCGATGGAACTGAAAGCCGGCGACAAAGTGCTCTACTCCAAGTATGCCGGAACCGAAGTCAAGCTGGGCAGCGATGAATATGTGCTGTTGGCCGAGCGGGACATTCTCGCCATTGTTCAGTAATGGTCAGTGATTCAGCAGCAGTTCAACGAACGATTGAATCCTTGAGACTCTGTTTCACCCTTACCTGCATTTGCATCGGAGAGGTTGACTATGGCCAAATCAATCATCTTCAGTGAAGAAGCCCGCCGCGCTCTAGAGCACGGCATGGATATCTTGGCAGAAGCCGTAGCCGTTACCCTGGGCCCCAAAGGGCGCAACGTCGTGCTGGAGAAGAAGTTTGGCGCCCCCCAAATCATCAACGACGGGGTAACCATTGCCAAAGAAATCGAGCTGGAAGACCACATTGAGAACACAGGCGTTTCCTTGATCCGGCAGGCGGCTTCCAAGACCAATGACACGGCTGGGGATGGCACCACCACGGCCACGGTCTTGGCCCACGCCATGGTGAAAGAAGGTCTGAAAAACGTGGCTGCCGGCGCCAACCCGATTGCCCTAAAGCGGGGGATCGACAAGGCGGTGAAGTTCTTGGTCGACAAGATCGCCGAACATGCCCGCCCGGTCGAAGATTCCAAAGCCATTGCCCAGGTGGCGGCCATTTCCGCCGGTAACGATGAAGAAGTGGGCCGTATGATTGCCGAGGCCATGGACAAGGTGGGCCGCGAAGGGGTGATCTCCCTGGAAGAAGGCAAGTCCATGACCACCGAGCTGGAAGTGACGGAAGGGATGCGCTTCGACAAGGGCTACATCTCCCCTTACTTCGTCACCGATACCGAGCGGATGGAAGCGGTTCTGGAAAACCCCTACATCCTCATCACCGATAAGAAGATCACCCTGGTGCAAGACCTGGTACCGGTTCTGGAGCAGGTGGCCCGCGCCGGTCGTCCTCTGCTGATCATCGCCGAAGACATCGAGAAAGAAGCGCTGGCTACCCTGGTGGTGAACAAGCTGCGGGGTGTGCTGAGCGTGGTGGCGGTGAAAGCGCCTGGCTTCGGGGATCGCCGCAAGGCTATGTTGGAAGACATTGCCATCCTGACCGGCGGTGAGGTGATCAGCGAAGAGCGCGGCCTGAAGCTGGAGAACGCTCGCCTCGATTCCTTCGGCACTGCCCGTCGCGTCACGGTAACCAAAGACAATACCACCATCGTGGCGGAAGGCAACGAAGCGGCTGTGAAAGCCCGTTGCGAGCAAATTCGTCGCCAAATTGAGGAAACCGACTCCACCTACGACAAAGAAAAACTGCAAGAGCGCCTGGCCAAGCTCTCCGGCGGTGTGGCAGTGATCAAAGTGGGCGCGGCCACTGAAACCGAGATGAAAGACCGCAAGTTGCGCCTGGAAGATGCCATCAACGCCACCAAAGCGGCGGTAGAAGAAGGGATCGTTCCCGGCGGCGGTACCACCTTGGCACACCTGATCCCAGTGGTAACCGAGTGGGCGCAAGCAAACCTGTCCGGCGATGAACTGGTGGGGGCCAACCTGGTCGCCCGCGCTCTGGGCGCTCCGCTGCGCCGCATTGCTGAGAACGCCGGCCAAAACGGCTCCATTGTGCTGGAGCGGGTGAAAGATAAGCCCTTCAACACCGGCTACGATGCTCAGAACGACGCCTTCGTGGATATGTTCGAGGCGGGCATTGTAGACCCGGCCAAGGTTACCCGTTCTGCCCTGCAAAACGCCGCTTCCATTGCGGGGATGGTGCTGACCACTGAAGCGATCGTGGTGGACAAGCCCGAGCCCAAAACCAACACGCCGGCAAGCAGCGGCAGCGGCATGAGTGACTACGACTACTAATCCGTTGACCGCCACAGCGAGGTGGATCCCTGAGGCTCACCGAAGAGCCCATGGGCACTTCGCTTCCTGGCCAGGCATCTTGGATGAATCTTTCGGGATCCCCTGGTGGGATCCCTTTTCTTGTGGATTTTCATCAAGACGCAGGCAATCCGGCGGGATCATTCCCAACGACCGTGAGACAGCAGCGAAACTGTTTGTGATGCTGATCCCTAACCCCTTTTCTCAGAGGGAGAGGGGCTGGGGGTGAGGGCGCCGGAGCCATGCAATCGGGAACTGCCTCAAACTGGCTCTTGGAAATGGCTTTGATCTGTCGAACTTGAGGAAAAGGGGAAGGCGGTGTGGCTCAGTTGATTTGCATTGGCCTGGATCTGGCTTGGTCAACCCGCAACCCTTCCGGTCTGGCCACGCTGCGAGTCCAGCTCGGGGATCCCGGCAGGCAGAACTTGACAGGCCATCTGGTCGATAGCCGCATTCTCCAAACGGATGAGGAGATCCTGGACTATATTCAAGCTCAGGCGGGCGAAGATCCCTGCTTGGTGGCGGTGGATGCCCCCCTGCGCGTCCCCAACCTCAGCGGACAGCGACGGGCCGAGGCCGAACTGAACCGGGTGTTTCGCGCCTACGCAGCCGGGGCCCACCCAGCCAACCGCCGGCTTCTAGAAAAAAACGGCCAGGTGAGAGGGGAAGCCTTGGTGCAAGCCCTAGCCAGTTATGGCTTTCGGGAGCAGGCCAGCATCGAGCGAGGAAAACTTACCCGCCAAGTGACCGAGGTCTTCCCCCACAGCGCCTTGGTAAGCCTCTTTGGCCTCAGCCGCACTCTAAAATACAAGGCCCGCCCTCGACGCACCTGGCCAGAACGGCAACAAGCCTGGCGGCTTTACCAGCATCATCTGCGCTCTCTAGCTGCCGCTGACCCGGCTCTCCAGGGCCACGAGGAGCTGCTTCAAGTGGAGGTGGGATCCCTCAAGAGCCGTCGGCTCAAAAACTACGAAGATCAAGTGGATGCCTTGATGTGTGCTTACATCGCCCTCTACGGGTTCCGCTGGGGATCCGAGCGCTGCCGCAGTTTCGGCAACCTGCAAGAAGGGCACATTTTCACGCCCTTGCCCCCTCGAACCTCTGAGGCTGATTGAGACCCGCTCCGGGATCGCAGGTGGAAATCCCAACCAGAAGAACAAAACTCTCGCTAGCCTTGGATCCCTCCTTGGCGGCATGATAAAAACAAGGGATCCGCAGAACAGGGGAAAAATGGACGTGCAACTGGGCCGCAATCGGCAGGCAAGACGCGCTTACGGGCTGGATGAAATCGCGCTGGCCCCAGGCAGACGAACGCTGGATCCCAGCCTGGTGGATACCCACTTCACCCTGGGAGGGATCCAACGGCAAATCCCCATCATCGCCAGCGCCATGGATGGCGTGGTGGATGTGCGAATGGCCATTTTGCTCTCGGAGCTGGGAGCTTTCGGGGTGTTGAACCTGGATGGCATCCAAACCCGCTACGCCGATCCCGATGAGGTGTTGGATCAGATTGCGTCGGTGGGCAAAGACGAGTTTGTGCCCCTAATGCAGCGCCTCTACAGCGAGCCGGTGAAGCCAGAGCTAATCCAAGAACGCATCCGCCAGATTAAAGCCTCCGGCGCCATTGCCGCCGCTAGCTGCGTGCCCGCCCACGCCGCCCAATACGGCCCCCTGGTGGCGGAAGCCGGGGGGGATCTGTTTTTCGTCCAGGCCACGGTGGTTTCGGTGCACCACAAGGTTCCCGAAGGCATGGAACTGCTGGATCTGGCCCGATTTTGCCGGTCAATGCCCATTCCTGTTGTGGTGGGCAACTGTGTTACCTACGATGTTGCCTTGGAGCTGATGCAGGCCGGAGCTGCCGGCGTCTTGGTGGGGATCGGCCCGGGGGCTGCCTGTACCTCCCGCGGCGTGTTGGGGGTGGGGGTACCACAGGCTACGGCCATCGCCGACTGTGCCGCTGCACGGGAGCAGTTTTTGGCGGAAACCGGCGCCTACGTTCCCATCATTGCCGATGGCGGATTGGTGACCGGTGGCGACATTTGCAAGGCCATCGCTTGTGGAGCCGATGCAGTGATGATCGGATCCCCCCTGGCCCGCGCCCATGAAGCCCCCGGTCGCGGCTTTCACTGGGGCATGGCCACCCCCAGCCCCATCTTGCCCCGCGGCACCCGCATCCGCGTGGGATCCACCGGCACCTTGGAAGAAATCTTGCGCGGCCCCGCCCGCCTGGACGACGGTACCCACAACCTCTGGGGCGCCCTGCGCACTAGCATGGCCACCCTGGGGGCTGCCAATCTCCGAGAAATGCAGCAGGTGGAGATCTGCATCGCCCCCTCCCTCCTGACCGAGGGCAAGGTGTACCAGAAGGCGCAGAGCTTGGGTATGGGGAAATAGTCCTTTGGGAATGCTAAACTCGGTGGACTGGGATCCCTCGGGGGCGGTTAGCTCAGCGGTAGAGCGCCTGCCTTACAAGCAGGATGTCACTGGTTCGAGTCCGGTACCGCCCATCCCCACCGGAGCTTGCAGCTTGAGAGCTCTGTCTCAGTTTGAGATACACCCGCTAGCCAGAGCCGGATCCCTGAGGTAGAGTAGTGGATATCGAGCCTCGATCATCTACCGCAGTTGGGTCTTGCATTGAGTCTCGCGCAGAAAGTGTGTAAAGTGGTAGACGATGTGGACTTCGGCTGTATCATGTCTTCCCAGAGTCCGCGATTGCCAGGCTCGTTGTTGAGGTAGGCAGTTTGTCGCTTCCATGAGGACACTTCTACAGCCAAAAAGGTGTGAGGAAAAGAAC
>NZ_JANSHS010000398.1:0-3716 GCF_047461695.1 Synechococcus sp. R6-7 | reverse complement strand
CCACCCCGACTCCAGCGCCAACACCCACTCCGACACCGACGCTTACCCCTATCCCTCGATTCACCCCGCTTGTCCCTCGTACTCCTACCCCCACCCCGACTCCATCCCCCACTCCCACTGCCACACCTGCCCCAGCAACGCCAACACCTGCGGCAGAGCTGGCCCTCAGCGGCGAGTGGCTTTACGAGGGAGGATCTTTTATCTGGCAGGGATCCCTGTGCAAGGTCAATGTTGCGGCTGGCGTCCAGGAAACCGTCTCCATTCGTCAGGAGGGCAACCAGATCAGCGTTTCCTCCCCCAGCTTTTCCGAACGCAGCGGCCAGCTCATCGGCAGCCAACTTTCTGTTAGCGGCAGGATAGGGGGTAGCGGTACCCCAACCGTTGCTTGGAGTGGCACGGTCAGCCCTGACGGGCGCGTGATTCGCGGCAGAGCCACCTGTGGCAGCGCTGACTTTGCCATCAAGCTCACCCGCCAGAGCTAGAGGCCGACACCCCCCCCTCGGTCTCCGCCGCCGCCGTCTTCCCTATCGTCCGGTTTCTGTTGCCGTTGAGGCGGTGGAGGAGGAGCAGCAAAGCTTTCGCTCACAACTTCGATGGTGTAAGGGCCTCGCCCAGGGCTGCCCGGCCCAGCGGCTGGAGAGGCATTTTGCGCCCAGTAGCTTTGCACCTGGAGCAAGTAGCAGCGGTCTTGCCGCACGGGGATGGTTAGCTGAGAGGTGGTAAAGTTGCCAGGGGCAGCATCATCATTTACAAAAACGTCAGGATCCAATCTCCGGTTGCTGTCAAAGCTGCCGATGACCAATAGCGGGTCGAAAACCGGGCTGGCCAGCCGGATTGTAACCCCGGTAACGTTGGCTGCAGAGGGGAAGTAAAGAAACGCATCTGAATAGAAGGTAAACGTGCCGGGAGGCGGCGGAGTTGTGCGAGCATCCAGAATATTGCCGGCGGCATCGAAATAAAACTCCAAAAGGCTATTTGGCCCCAAGGTTCCACTGCGCCTATCCCCCTGTCGGCGCAGACCAATCGATGCAAAAAAGCCTGGACTGAAGGCTTGTTCGCAGACGTTCACCAGAGGCGGTATTGTACTCCCTCCACTTCCTCCACAGCCTGCCAAAACCGCAGCCGAGGCCAAAAGGCCCAAGAAAACCCTCTGCAGGGATCCCTGCGGAGCTCTAGAAGCATTCGATGCTGGCCCTGGCATAAGCACTCCTCCGGACACCGGATGTCAATGTTCCTCTAGATTACGATGCTCTGAGCAATTCTCAGCAAAATGCAGATCACTGACAGGATTTTCCCACGTTTAGGCTTGCACCGGCCTGGGGGGTTGTTCCGCTGTTGACCTCGAGAAGGGAGCTTCAAGGGCGTAGTGGGGCCGTTGAGCCAATTTTGTCCTCAGGAAGGGATCCAGAGCAAAACCCTTTTTCGCAGTGGGCTAACCACTACTGGCGTCGGGCTTCTTGGTGAGGGTGAGAAAGAAATGAGCTAGGGCTGCCACACATTCTCGATCTTCGAAGAGTAGGTGGCATCGCTGCCGAACCTCCTCAGCCATGTGGTAGCGAAACTCAGAATCGGATCCCAGTTTTACGGCCAAATCCTCATAGCTTTTCAGATCCGAGGCAATTAAGCTGTCCAGCTCCATTCTTTTGAGAATGGCATAGGTATGCCGCCCCCGCATCAGCTTTCCAGGGCAAGTGATCACAGGCAATCCGACCGCAACGGCCTCTAAGGTGGTGATCCCACCTGACCAGCCATAGGAATCTAACATAAGATCGGCACAGCGGTTGAGATCCAAGTAGTCTTGATAATCCAATCCGGGCAGGATCAGGCAGTGGTCTTCTACATTGAGGCCATACAAAGAAAAAGCCCGGGTGAGCCGTTGCTGAAATTGTCGGGCAATAGCAGCATTGGGTAGAGCCAAAAAAACAAATTGAGCGTTGGGCACTCGCTGAGCAATAGCGGCAAAAAGATAGTCATATTGGGGCAGATATTTACCCAAGTATTGACAAGCTAGGTAAACCACTGCGTTTCTGCGCAGGCCGAAATCCTCTCGATAGCGCTTTTGCTGAGGCAAAACCGGCTTTTCGAAGCAAGTGCCCAAATGAGGTAAACGAATCAGGGTTTCACTATAATGTTTTTGAGCATCCTCTGGCTCCATTAAATCGCTGGAGAGGAAATAGTCAATCGTAGAAAGTCCAGAAGTTATAGGATGAGCCCAAGTGGAGCACTGTATCGGTGCCAGTCGCAGGGAAGCCAGTTGCAGAATAAGAGGTGAAAGACCAATCTCCAAATACACCAAAATATCCAACTGATCCTGTAGGATTTGTTGGGCTGCATCCTCGAGGCTGCTGGGAATGTGCCTAAACACATCGGCATATTGACGATACCGGTCTGTCATGAAGTCGGTTCTGGGATCCAAGTGATAGGCGAAGACTTGAAACTTTCGCTCCGAGTTAGCCTGTCCATCAATCCAATTGGCATTTAGGTACTTAACCCAACCCAGAGATAAGCGGCTGTAAGAGCAAGCTCGCATGGAAGCTGAGGCAAACCCAACTCGGATGGGATCCCCTGGTTGGGATTGGCAAGGAAGATATCTCCAATCGGGATAACAGGCGTTGACTATGCGTTGAACAAACTGGGCATATTTTTTCTGCAAATCCAGGTCGTTGTAGCCTTGGTACTGTAGGTAGTGATTGGTTCCCAGTCCTGACGCCCACAGCGCTGTGCGACGTTGCTCCTCTGTTTCTAGGGGAGTTTCCTCAATAAGACGATCCAGGTGCTCAACAAAGCGAGCACGAAAGGAGTTGAGCTCTTCCTCACTCTGATAGACTGCCGGCAAGTAGAGATGATAAAACCAACGAGCCTGTTCTAACTGGGGATCCAAAGCCAATGCTTTCTCCAGGTGATCCAAGGCAATAGCGTGTTCTCCTTGATCTCGGTAGGCGATAGCCAGATTCAGATGCACCTCTTCCAAAGGGATCCCTGCTGCTCGATCCGAGTTTACCAACAGGGAATTGAGCAGGGGGATCGCCTCTTCGCAGCGACGTAAGTCAACGAGGATCTTGCCAGCTTGAAAGGCGGAAAGAGTGGCATCGGGATTGAGGTTTAAGCTCTGCCGGTAGCAGGATAAGGCTTTCTCCCATTGGCCCGAAGACTCGTAGACCACGCCTAAGTTGTGATGATAAAGAGCTACGCAAGGATTTAACTCAATAGCCTCGGCAATTAGCGCAGCTGCCCATTCCAAATCCCCCTTGGTCTGGGCAACCGTTCCCAGCAGGTGCAAAGCGTCGGCTTGCTCAGGAAACTCCGCCAAGATCTCGGAGTAAATGGCTTCTGCTTGTCGCAAATCTCCTGCTTGCTGGGCTTGGATCCCGGCTAGAAGTTTGTTTGTAAGTATCCAGTCTGACATCTACTACAAGATGGCTAGAAATTCTCCTGACTTGTCTGCCCAGTATAGTTTTTTCCAGTTATAGTCAGTTCAGTTGGGGATAAGATGACTTTACAGGCAAGATAACATGCAGGTAGACCTAAAGAGGAAGCTTAGATCTGAGAGAGAGTCGTATTTGTTCCGCTCCGTGGCTCATTTTTTTACTTTGTTCAGCTACTTTACCTAAACGTAAGCTCTGCTCAGGTAACAGAGACAGCCGTAGTTACCTTGAGAAATCTCCCCCTGCCAGAGGAGATGAGAGGGATCCAACATCTGGTCAATCTGCTTGCGG
>NZ_JANSHS010000397.1:0-2904 GCF_047461695.1 Synechococcus sp. R6-7 | reverse complement strand
CTTATTATTGACTAGAGTCATGCTCTTCTCTGAACACGGAGCAAGCCCAGTTCCTGGCCCCCGGCCAATGGGAGCGACTTGGATCGAGAATACCTGGCTGAGGAGATCGCATCTCAGAGAAGACAACGGCACCGGGAACCATCTGAATCGCTCACCTGTTGAAGATGATGAGTTTTTCCCAGATGGACAATGGGAGTGGATCCGCTGTCTGCAAACTGAGTTATCCTGCCGCCAGAATTGCCTCCAACAAGGGATCCGCCCCAAAACGCACCACATCCGTACAGGGCCGTCCGGTCTCGGCTTCCACCCGGCGGATCTGCTCTAGGGCTGCTTCTTCCTCCCAGCCGAAGGTATTGAGGGCAACCCCCACCACGGGCGCGGGGGCAAAGGCCCCGGCAGCCGCTGCCACCTGCTCATACAGCTCGATCACTTTGGACAAGGGTGGGATGGGCACGTAGTCCATCCCCTTGATGTAGGTTTGGCCGGCGCGGTGTACCAGGATGAGGTGGGTGGGCTGGGATCCACGCAACAGAGGCAAGGTGGCCGTAGAGGCGGGGTTGAGCAGGGATCCCTGGCCTTCCAGATGCAGAATGTCGTGGTCAGAGCCATAGCGCATGATCAGTTGCTCCACCGCCCCACTGGCATAGTCCACCCGCACCGCATCCAAAGGGATCCCCTCGCCGCCGATCAGGATCCCAGTTTGCCCGGTGGCCAAAAAGCGGGAGCGCAGGCCCCGTCTCAGGCTGGCCCGGTGCAGCTCCAAGCTGGTGGACATTTTGCCCACGCTCATGTCGGTGCCCACCGTCAACACCCGTTTACAGGGCAGGGTGCGGGCCAGGGCTTTCCCCACCGACAGGTTGGGGGGCTCGCGGCGAATATCCCAGATCCAGGCCCCCGGCTGCAACCACTGCCGAAACTGGGGATCCTCGGCCAAAGGCGTGTGCAGCCCATTCACCAGAGACAGGCCAGCTCGCAGGGCCAGGCCCAACTCCTCCCGCCAGGCTGGCGGCAACTGCCCCCCTGAAGGGGCGATCCCAATCACCAGAACTTCAGGCCGGTAGGCCAGCGCCTCCTCCACCGAGGCCACGATGGGAATGTCTTTGGCAATTCCGGTCAGATGGGCCAGGGATCCCCCCGCCTGCTCCCGGTCGATCACCGCCACCACCGGGAAGGAGCCGTAGCGCAGCAGCCCCAGCCCCGTTTTCCCATGCTCCCCCAGCAATCCCCCGTGGAGCAGGATGGCCACGCGACTTTCGCTGGACAGGGATCCTGGCTTTCCCATCATTCCTCCCTCAGCTCTACCCCCAAACCCGGTCGGTCGGTGGGGAGAAGGCAGCCGTCCTGCAGGATGGCCCCGGCAAAGGGATCGTCGATGAGGTTGAGGTGGCTATCCAAGTCCAGGTAATCCACCAGGGGAGCCAAGTGGGCTGCCGCTGTGTTCCCCAGAGCTGTGTTGCTGTAGCAGCCCAACATCACCTGTAGGCCGTGGGCTTTGGCGGTGTGGATCATGCGCCAGGCTTCGCCGAGGCCTCCGCACTTCATCAGCTTAATGTTGATCCCGTGGACGCGATCCACCAGAGGGGGGATATCGCGGCTGTCCATACAGCTCTCATCCACAAAAATGGGCAGCTTCGACTCGTGCCAGAGGGTGATCAGCTTCGCTTCCTGCCCCCTCTCCAAAGGCTGCTCCAGGTAGCTCACCCCTTGCCCCGCCAGCCAGTTGCTCATGCTCAGGGTTTGCTCCACCGTCCAAGCGCCGTTGGCATCCACTGTAATCAGGGATCCCAGCGGGATCACCTCTTGTACGGCAATCAGCATGTTCTGATCCGCCATCAGCCCCGAGTCGCTGCCCAGCTTGATCTTAAAGGCCCGCGCTTGGGTCTGTTCCATCCAGGCCAAGGCGCGCTGGCGGGCCGCCTGCGGGGTGGAGATGCCGATCGTCATCATCGTGGGCGGAATGCGGGAGCGATCCAGCCCCCACAACTGCCACAGGGGCCTCCCCAGCCGTTTGCCCATCCAATCGTGCAGGGCCATATCCACCGCTGCCCGCGCTGCCGAAGGGATCCCGGCCCGCAGCAGTTCCGCCTCAATTGGCTGGCGCTCCCAGGGGGAGTGGCGGCGTAGGATCCCTTTGGCCACCTCCAGACCCATCAGGATGTCGTCCAGAGACTGGTGGTAGTCGTCGCTCACCGAAAAAGGGCAAGCCTCTCCCCACCCTTCAACTCCCTCCTCCTCAATTCGCACCCAAGCCAAGGTTGTCTCGCTGTGGGTACCCCGGCTGATGGTCAAGGCGTAGCGCTTGTGAACGGTGAAAGGTTCGACGTAGAGCCGCATGGGCATCTCCAGAAGAGGAAGCTTGGAGGGGCAATTGGGCCTGGGCCGCCCCTTTGAGCTTAGCTTGGTTCCCAGCCCAGCCTGCCCCCGTCCCCAAGCCCAGAAAACAAGTTATCCCTTGCCCCGTCCGCCGTCTATGGTGGGATCCAGATCCACCGTTCTCCATACCCTTGCCACCATGAATACCGCCGAACTGCTGGTTCGCTGCCTGGAAAATGAGGGGGTGCAGTACATCTTCGGCGTTCCTGGCGAAGAAAACCTGGAAGTCCTGCAAGCCCTGCGCCGCTCCTCAATTCGCTTTATCACCACCCGCCACGAACAGGGGGCCGCCTTCATGGCCGATGTCTATGGCCGGCTGACGGGCAGAGCGGGGGTGTGTCTCTCCACCTTGGGGCCGGGCGCCACCAACCTGATGACCGGAGTTGCCGATGCCAACCTGGATGGAGCACCCCTGGTGGCCATCACCGGCCAAGTCGGCACCGACCGCATGCACATCGAATCCCATCAATACCTGGATTTGGTGGCCATGTTTGCCCCCGTCACCAAGTGGAATGCCCAGATCGTGCGCCC
>NZ_JANSHS010000396.1:0-2203 GCF_047461695.1 Synechococcus sp. R6-7 | reverse complement strand
AGGGTTTTGGGGGTTAGAGGCATGCTCCCTCGAGGGTGACCGTCACCGGGGATCCCTGTAAGGTCGCCACCTGCTGGCCGGCTCTGAGGGCGTCGGAAGGGGCCAAACCGGGAACCACGTGATAGGTGAGAATACCCCCCAGAGACACCTTGCCCCAGAAGTGGCTGCGATAAAGTTCGGTATCCTGGGGGTGTGATTGCTGGAGAGGAGAAAGGCCATGAACGGGATCCCGTCGTGGTTGCGGCAACTCCGCCGCTGGCTGCCCTGGGCTGCTCTGCTTCTCATTCTGGTCTTGATCGGCTACTGGGTGGGTCCTCGGCCCAGACCCTACCCCCAAGAGCCGGAGCTGCCCACCCTGGCCCCTCTGCCGCAGCACCCCCGCATCCGGGTGGTGTTCAACCAAAGCCGGGAGAGCACCTATCGGGATCCCTACCGCCAGATCCGCCGCTATGGCTACAACCTGGAAGAGTTCATCATTTCCCAGATTCGCTCCGCTCGGCAGTCGGTGGATATTGCCGTGCAGGAGCTGAACCTACCCCTGATTGCCCAGGCTCTGGTGGAGCGGCGGCAGGCGGGGATCCCTGTGCGTTTTATTACTGAAAACACCTACGTGCGAGCCTGGCACCAGCTCACCCCTGCCGAAGTGCGGGCGCTGGACGAGCGCAGCCGTCGCAAGTTCGAGGAGTACCGCAACCTGGTGGATGTGAACCGCGATGGACGGTTTTCGGCTGAGGAGGTCGCCACGCGGGATGTGTACGCCTTGCTGGATGGAGGCCAGGTGCCCTGGCTGGACGATACCGCCGATGGTTCCAAGGGCAGTGGCCTGATGCACCACAAATTTGTGGTGATCGACGGGCAGAAAGTCTTGACCGGATCGGCCAATTTCACGCTCTCTGATATTCACGGGGACTTTGATGCCCCCGACAGCGTCGGCAATGCCAATCACCTGCTGCTGCTGGATAGCCCGGAGCTGGCCCGCCTCTACACCGAGGAATTCGATCTCATGTGGGGCGATGGTCCTGGCGGCCTGCCCGATAGCCGCTTCGGCGTGCAAAAGCTCAAGCGTCCCCTGGAAACGGTGTACCTTGGCGATGCCATTGTGGGAGTTCACTTTTCTCCTGCCAGCCGCTCCTTGCCCTACGAAGCCACCTCCAACGGCATCATCGCCGCCGCCCTGGCCCAAGCCCGGCGACAGGTGGATCTGGCTCTGTTCGTCTTTACGGATCCGGGCATTGCCAACCAACTCAGGCAACTGCGCCAGGAGCGTAACGTGGAGATCCGCGGGGTGTTCGACCCTGGTTTTGCCTTCCGGGACTACAGCCGCACCCTGGAGATGTGGGGGCTGTTGCTCCCCGACGAAAAGTGCCAGGTGGAGGCGGCGCGCCTGCCCTGGACGCTGCCGGCCCAGTCTGTAGGCATACCCAACCTCGCCCCCGGCGATAAGCTGCACCATAAGTTTGCCATCATCGATCCCGGCACTCCTCAGGCCACGGTGATCACCGGATCCAACAACTGGTCGGTCTCGGCCAACCACCTCAACGACGAAAACTTCCTGATCATCCGCAATAGCCGAGTGGTGGATCACTTTGTGCGGGAGTTCGACCGGCTCATTGCCGATGCCCGCTTTGGCCCCAGCCGCCGCCTGCAACAACAGGCAGAAGAGGGATCCCGTCGCTGCCCCAACCCCGTCCCCGTTGCCGCTTCCTTGCCTGAACCGGAGCCGGAGCTGCTGGAAGTCGAGGTCGTTCTTCCTCCTGAGGCGGGATCCCCTTCCCCGTCGGTTGCTTTTCCGGTGGCGTCTCCTGGGGGATCCCCTCGCGTTAACCTGAATACGGCCACGGCGGCGGAGCTGGAACAGTTGCCCGGCATTGGCCCCGCCCTGGCGCAGCGCATTATCGAGGCCCGCCCCTTCTCCTCTTTGGAGGATCTGCAACGGGTCAATGGCATTGGCCCAGCCCGGATTGAGCAGCTGCGGGATCGGGTAACCTGGTAGGAGTTAGCCCCCTCTTGGTCAGGTTGAGGGCGCGGAGTGCTTTCGGAAGTTCATCCCAGAGCAGCTCCTAAAGGGCCTCTCCCCTCGAATAAACCCCAAATTAAACCCCAAATATAGTCATTTCAGTTCAAACCAGGACACTGCACCCACGCCTAAAATGTTGGTCGCATCGGCGTTGCAGAGCAATAATGCAGGGGGCCAAAAGGCTTT
>NZ_JANSHS010000395.1:0-2588 GCF_047461695.1 Synechococcus sp. R6-7 | reverse complement strand
TTCCAGAGCCGGGAAGTATGGGATGGAGCAGATAGCAGAGACCTCTTGACTACTCATCAATCCATTCTGCTTCCGAAGTTGGTTTGCTAGGTGTTGCTACTGTGCCCCTTGATTCCTTAACAGGCTGTACTGCTCCATCCCTATGCACGAAGAGGGATGCCGCCGCCCTAATTACTGGGAAGAGACTCCCAGATACTTTGTCCCTCTAATGTCCCTCTAGTAAGAGGTACTGCACCACGAAGCACTCAGTGCCGCCGCAGGCGAACAAGCTGGCGGAGTTCGCAGTTACTGTATCAAGAAGCCGTCATAAAGGGCGGGGCTTGTAACCCAGTTTTCTGGTCAATGTGGCGTTGGCATCTCTTTGTGCTTTATCCTGAGGGGCGATAAGCTAAAGTACAGCAACAACACAGTCCTAAACTGGGAACTTTATTGATGCCTCCGCGCTCCTCTTCCTCCCAGAGTGGCTCTACCCCATTCCCCTTTCTGGAGGGGCGGGGTGCTGCTGCCGACGGGGCTGAGTCGAGCTTACCGCTGGGACAGCGTTTGCTGCGGGCGGGTCTGATCTCCCAATCCCAGTTGGCTCAGGCTCTGCGAGAGCAACAGCAAAACCACCTCAAGTTGGGAAAAGTGTGTCTCGAGCGCGGCTGGCTCACTCTGGCTGATCTCTACCGCTTCCTGCCCAGCCAGTCCCTTTCTCTAGGAGAGATTTTGGTGGCGCTGGGCCATTTGGATTTCGAGCAATTGCGGGTTGCTCTGGCTCAACAGCGTCGCTATGGGCGGAAATTGGGGGAAATCCTCACCTGGAAAGGTTGGGTACAGCCCGCCATTTTGGATCGCGCCTTGGATGTCCAGGTGCAACTGCAGCGGATGGCTTCCCCCAATGCGTGGGAGGCGCTGCAGCCTTTTTTGGCCAGGGATCCCAAACCCGAGGTTCAGCTTACCCCCCAAAGAGCGGCAACTCCTGGCCGAGAAGCTCTGGCCCAGGATTTGGCTGTACCCGAAGAGGCCAAGATCCCTTGCGAGGGAACAATTCAGCCCTCGAGTCTCGAATCCGCAGTTGGGGGAGATTCCATCCCTGGAACATTAGCCGCGGCAGCCTCGGATCCCTTTGCCGATGAGCCTCAACCGGCCACCTTGGCTGACTACCGCAAGCAAGTGGAAGCCTTGCGGCTACAAATCGAGCTCCAGGAACAGGAATGGGATCGGATCCTGGCCAGCATGAACCAGCAGATTGCCGATTTTCAAAGCCAGTATCAGCAGCGCATTCAAAAACTGGAAGCCACCATTCGTCTCCAGCAGGCGGAGCTCCAGCACCAGGCTACGCTGCAGCAGGATTTGCGGGTTTGGCGGGAACAACTGCAAAGGCTGGAAACGGAGCTGGCTCTTGCCCGCGCTGCTGAGCAAAGGGCGCAGCGGCAGTTGCAAACCCAGCGAGATTGCTATCAGTCGGAATTGGAGCAGTTGCAAGAGCAAATCCAGATTCTGCAGAAACGCCAGTTGGACTCGGTGCCCAGCAGCGTTGTGGCTGACCTACGCGCCCAATTGGAGGCAGCGCTTCATCAAATCCAGCAGCTCCGATCGGAGCGGGATCAGTTGCAGGCCCAACTTGCCCAGCAAGCTGCAGAGTCAGAGGCTGCTCTATCCCGGCATCTGGATTCCTTCTGGCCAGAGCAGGTTGCCGCCTTGGAGCAACAGATTGCGGAGCTGAGGGCCGCTTTGCAGATGTGGCAAGAGCGCTACGCTCAGTTACAGCAAGAGCACGAGGCCCAAATGGCGCGGCTTTCCGGCTATGTTCCCCCAGAGCAGGTGGAAAGCTTACAGGTGCAGCTACAACAACTGCAAGCGGAAATAGCACAGCTGATGGCAGCCAACCGTGACTACGAAGCGCACCTTGCTCAACTGGAGGAGCAACTGCAGCAGAGCCAAGCCCTGATCCACCAGCTCAGGGCAGAACGGGCCGAGGCCGACCAGCGCATTGTCCAACTGGAGGGATCCCTGCAAGCCCGCCAAGAAGCCTTGGAGCAAGCTCAACAACAACTGAAAACCACGGGATCCCGCCTCAGCGCCCTTCAACAGCAGCAGGCCAACTTGACGGTGGAACTGCGAGATGCGCGAGAGCTGCTAGCGGCCTACCGACAGAGCCTGGAGTCCCTGCAAGAGAATCTCAAGATTGAGCAGAATCGCAACCGTCTGCTGCAGGTGAGTTACGAACAGCAAAAGCTGATCGCCGAGGCAGCGCAGGCTCAGTTGAGAGCAGCCAACTTCTCTGGCTCAACCGCCAAAGATGGGCCAGCACGCTTGCGTGAGCGAAACGCAGTCCTTACGGGGAGACCGGAGGAACCCGAGACCGACGCCGACACTCCTGAGGATACGCCGACGGATCCCTTGTTGGCAGAACTCACCCCATGGGCCAGGCATCTGTTCCAAAACTTGCAGGCAGCGGGCTTGCTGGATCGGCCCCAGATCCAAGACATCCTCAGCCGCTGGCAACAGTCGGGGGGCAAGCTGACCGCGGTCATTGGCGAGTGTACCGGCCTGAAGGCAACCACGGTCGCGGTAGCGGTGCGGTTCCCGGTAGGGTGCCGGAG
>NZ_JANSHS010000394.1:0-1936 GCF_047461695.1 Synechococcus sp. R6-7 | reverse complement strand
GCGGGGCTCCTGCGATTTCTAGCTGACCCTAACCAGCGGGCGGTTTCTGCTAGAAACCCATCAGACGAGCAACAGCGGACAGCTCAGGGACAACGCCGGTGTGGATAGGAGCGGATCCCTGGTGGCTGGCCGTGTCCGGATCCTTAAGGCCATTGCCCGTCAGCACGCACACCACCTGTGCTCCAGCAGGCACCTGCTCTCGCCATTTCAGCAATCCGGCCACCGAGGCCGCGCTGGCCGGCTCGCAAAAGATCCCTTCTTCGGATGCCAGGAGACGATAGGCTGCCAGAATCTCCTCGTCGGTGACGCTATCCACCTGGCCGCCGCTCACCTGCACTGCCGCCTTGGCCTTCACCCAACTGGCAGGATTGCCGATGCGAATGGCCGTGGCCACCGTCTCTGGGTGTTCCACCACCCGGTTCAACACCATGGGGGCAGCACCGGCAGCCTCGAAGCCGTAGAGACGAGGGCGACGGGTAGCCTTGCCCTGCTGGCGGTACTGGCAAAACCCCATCCAATAAGCCGTGATGTTGCCCGCGTTGCCCACCGGAATACAGAGCCAATCGGGGGCATCCCCCAAAGCATCCACCACCTCGAAGGCGGCGGTTTTCTGCCCTTCCAAGCGGAAGCGGTTGACCGAGTTCACCAGGGCCACCGGGTAGGTTTCCGCCAGCTGCCGCACCATAGCCAGCGCTTGGTCGAAGTTGCCTTGAACGGCGATGATCTCCGCCCCGTACATCAGGGTTTGGGCCAGTTTGCCTTTGGCCACGTAGCCATCGGGGATCAGCACATAGGCCCGCAGACCTCCTTTGGCCGCAAAGGCAGCAGCCGCCGCCGAGGTGTTGCCGGTGCTGGCGCAGATGATCGCCTCTGCCCCTGCCTCTTTGGCCTTGGACACGGCCATCGTCATACCCCGATCCTTGAAACTACCGGTGGGGTTGAGGCCCTCCAACTTCAGGTAAACTTGACAGTCTCGCCCCAGCCGTTGGCTCAAAGCCGGGGAAGGCACCAGAGGCGTGTTGCCCTCATGTAGCGTGACCACAGGTGTGCTGGCGCTGACGGGGAGCCATTCCCGATAGTGCTGGATCAGGCCGGGCCAAA
Source organism: Synechococcus sp. R6-7 (assembly GCF_047461695.1). NCBI lineage: Bacteria > Bacillati > Cyanobacteriota > Cyanophyceae > Synechococcales > Synechococcaceae > Synechococcus > Synechococcus sp. R6-7. The sequence goes on along the minus strand of NZ_JANSHS010000394.1, from coordinate 835 downwards.
GCCCCACTTGCGCGCGGGATCCGGCTATACGAGGGGGATGGGTGGGATTCAGGGTCGCCATGCCGCAGAGGACACCGAGGCTAATCAAAGACCGGCTTTCTCACTGTAGCTGTTCGTGGAGGGGTTCGTATCCACCTCCCGCAGCGGCGGCAGAAACATCTTCCTGATCCCCTCTCTTCAGAAGCTGGGGAGCGGAGGAGCTGCAGGTCGCAAGGCCAGAGCCTGCACCAGAGAGCGCAACTTCAGACGAATCTCGGCCAGCTCTTGCTCTGGGTTGGAGTCAGCCACAATCCCGGCACCGGCATACAAGCGGGCCCAATTCCCCCGAATTAGGGCGGAGCGGATCCCCACCACAAACTCGCCATTGCCCTGTAAGTCTACCCAGCCCAAGGGAGCGGCATAGCTGGAGCGATCAAAGGGTTCCAACCGCTCTAGCCACTGCAGCGCCGCCTGTTGGGGATACCCTCCCACCGCTGCCGTCGGGTGGAGCTGGGCCAGCAGATCGAACAGATGTACATCGGCGGGGAGCTCCGCCTCGATCAAAGTTTGCAGATGCTGGATGTTGGCTAGACGGAGCAGCCGCGGTTGCGGGGAAATGCAGGGATCCATTCCCAACCGACTCAGAGCCTCCCGGATCGAGCGCACCACCCACTGGTGTTCGCGGCGGTCTTTGGGGCTGCGGAGCAGCTCCTCGGCCAACTGGCGATCCTGGACAGGGGTGGCGCCGCGGGCGGCGGAGCCGGCTAAGGCATCGATCTGCACCCGGCCTTGCCACACGGAAAGCAAGCGCTCCGGGGTGGCCCCCAAGAAAACCTGGGGAAAGGCCCCCTCTTGG
>NZ_JANSHS010000393.1:0-7741 GCF_047461695.1 Synechococcus sp. R6-7 | reverse complement strand
AACTTAAAACATCCGTTAAGTTTCGTCAACTACCTGCCTCAAAAATGAGGAGGGGATCCCTTTCTCTATCGGCTGCCCCTCGGCAGAAAGAGGGCTTCTAAGGCCTGGCCGAGAGTCGGTTCCATCACCACCCGGTCTTCGTAGGCAGCGATCACCCGGGTGAGCTGAGGCAAGCGGCCCTGTTCTGCTTCGATGTAGAGGGGCTGAACATAGAGCAAAGAAGTCTCGATAGGAATGACCAGCAGCGTGCCCAGGTTCACCCGCGACCCATGCTGGTTCCAGAGGGAAATTTGCTCGGAGATTAAGGGATCCTGATTGACCCGTGCTTCCACCTGTTCCGGGCCATAGATGAGGCGTTGCTTGGAAAATTCGTAGACCAGCAGCTTGCCGTAGTTTTCCCCGTCGCAGCGGGCCGCTATCCAAGCCACCATGTTCTGCTTGTTAACAGGGGCATAGGGGGAGAGGAGGACGAACTCAGGAGTGTGGTTTGCAACCCCTTGGGGATCCCTCGGCAAGGTGAGAATGAGATACTGCGGCTGCATGGGAATGCGCCGTCGATTGCGGAACTGGCCGGGGATCTGCCATTGATCCTCGCGGTTGTAGAAGAGGCGGGGATCCGTCATGTGGTAGGTGGCAAACTGCTGCGCTTGCAGGCGGAAGAGGTCTTGGGGATAGCGGATGTGTTGCCGCAGCGGCTCCGGCATTGCCTCCAGAGGCTTGAAGAGGGTGGGGTAGATGCGGGCGTAGGCTTGGATGAGGGGATCCCGAGGGTCGGCAATGTACCAATCGATGCTGCCGTTGTAGGCGTCCATCACCGCCTTGACCGAGTTGCGGATGTAGTTGAAGGGAAAGCCGGGCAGGTGCTCCGAGTAGGGGTAGCGGCTGCTGGTGGTATAGGCATCGAAAAACCAGTAGAGCTTGCCGCCTTGAATGACCAGGTAGGGATCCCGGTCGTAGAGCAAAAAGGGCATCACCCGACGGATGCGCTCGCGGATTTGGCGGCGATAGAGAAAGCGGGTGGCAGAAGACAGCTCGCGGCTGAGAAGGATGCGCAGATCGCCAAAATGCCAGGCGTAGAGAAACCGCTGCCAGAGGTGGGGAATGGGCACGCCACCGCTGCCCCGGTAGCTGCTGTACACATAGCGCTCTGCTGCAGGGTAGTCCAATTCCCGCGCCTCAGCGCCCACGAAAACATCGGTGGTGGTCAGCTCGCCATAGTAGAGGGCCGGCTGCTCCACCCGCAAGACGGAGGCCACCTCAGGGTAGCGAGGAGAAACCCGCGGCGGGATATCCGATAGGAAAAAATCCGGCAGGCCCTCAGGGGTCACCACATTCACCGGGCTGAGGGTGAGGCCATAGCCGTGGGTGTAAAAAAACCGCCGGTTAACCCAGGTTTGGGCGGCGGGGGGCACCTGGGCAAAGTCCAGCTCGCGGGCGGCATGCATAACTTGGCGCAATTCTCCCCCAATGCGGTAGCGATCCACATTCACATAGGGAAATTGGTAGTAGGGGCGGATTTCTTGCAGTTGGCGGTAGGTGGCCAATAGGGGATCCGCATCCCAGAGGCGCACGTTGCTTAGGGTGGATTGATTCTGCTGCAGGATCTCCCAGGTCAGGGATCCCCCTTCCGGGAAGGGTTGGACTTCGACATCGGCCAGGCCAAAGCCAGCACGGGTAAAACGGATGTTGTCCTCGATGTAGGGGCGCTCCAGCTCCAGCTCGTTGGGGGTGACCAAGAAGGTCTGCACCAGTTGGGGATAAAGTTGGGTGGTTAGCAGCCCAAACCCCAGGTAGGCCCCCCAGAGGATGGCCGGCGCCAGGAGAGAGCTGGCCCAGGAAGGGCACCAGGACTTGAGGAAAGGAAGGTTGAGGCGGATCCCCTGGCGGGCCAAAACCCAGAACCCCACTGCCGTCAAGCCCGCCACCCCGCTCATCAAGGTCGTGGCCGGCAAGGTTGCATGCACATCGGCAAAACCGGCCCCAAACACAACGCCGCGGGTGGAATAGAGCAGCTCGTAGCGCTCCAGCCAATGGCCCCAGGCGCGAATGAGAAACAGGGATCCCCCCAAGATCAGCAGGTGCCGCTGGGCATAGAGAGAGAGGGCCAAGGTCAGCCGTTGCTCGGAAAGCCCCAGCTCCACCAAGTAGATGAGGACAACGGCAATCAAGGTGAGCAGCACCAGGTTGAAGCACCACTGCTGCAGCGTCTCCCAGAAAGGCAGGCTGAAGAGAAAAAAACTGAGATCGCGGTTGAAAATGGGATCCGACTCCCCGACGGGCCCCTGGTTCAGCCAGAGCAACAGCGTGAACCAGTGATTGGAAAGAGACCAAGCAAAGAAAACACTCAAACCTGTGGCAATCGCCCAGGCCCCAGCCAAGGTTGCCCCCCGCCAGCAGGAGCAGATGTTGGATCCCGTCACCGCCAGGGCAAAGAGGAAAGCGCCCAGGCCCAGCCCCCAGCGGGCAATCACCCGCGTCCACAGCACCGGCAGAGCATGCAGCTCGGCAAACCAAGCCAGATCTACATAGAAAGAGGCCAAAGCCGTGATGGCCAGGATCCCCAGCCCCACCCAAAGCAGCAGAAGCAATCCTCGCCGCAACCTCTGCATCGCCTCAGGATCCTCGGCTCAAAGCTGTTCTTGGTCGCGTCAGCGGTGCAGTTTCCCTTCGCCCGAGCGTTGCGGAACAACACAGGGTGCCGTAGGCATAGCCCTGTTCTAGCTGTTGCACCGCCTGCACCAAGCCTGCCGGCCCGCCGTCCACCCGCACCACCGGGATCCCCACCTGGGCCTGCACCTCTTGCCAGGTCAGATCGTCCAAAAAGCGCTCCCCATCCTTAAGGGCAATCTGAGGTAGCAGCAGCCCATCGTAGGCCGCCAAGTTTTCAACCGATTTCAAGGCATTCAAGACATCTTGGCCCGTCAGCAGCCCGGTTACCGTCAGGGTTTGGCCCCAAAATTGGCTGGCAATAGGCAAAAGATCCAACTGCAGCCCGCGGATGCGGTTCATCTGCTCCACCACAGGCTGGAAGGCTTGCTCTACGGCATTGCCCACCACCCACAGAACCTTGAGGGGAGAAGGGAGCTCAGGCGGCAGTTTGAGCTGCTCGAACTGGCTGAGGAAAAGCCGCAGGGAGCCTACCCCGTTCCCCAGCTGCGGGTAATCTTCATAGTGCTCTGCCGGTGGCAGTTCCCGCCCGGCCAGCAGATACCACTCATCGGCCAGCCAGGCAAAGGTGGATCCCAATGTTTGCCGAAACCCGACCTGCAAAGTTTCCACCTGCCGGATCACTTCTCGGGCCTTGGCCGCATCGACAGGAACCAGCTCATCACCAGGGGGGCGAAAGCGCGTCAACCCCACCGGCACCACTGCTGCCGAGAGGACGGTGGGGATCCCGTCTACGGGCCGGCGAAAGGCGGCCAAATCGAGGAGTGTGCGGGTGAGGTGATCCCCATCGTTCCAGCCTGGGCAGACCACCACCTGTGCGTGCAGTTGCAAGCGATGCTGGCGAAACCAGGCCAACTGCTCCAAAATCAGGCCAGCCCGCGGGTTTTTGAGCAAGCGGCTGCGCAGCTCCGGGTCGGTAGCATGCACTGACACGTAGAGGGGAGAAAGGCGCAGGCGAGCGATGCGCTCCCATTCGGCAGCAGGCAAGTTGGTGAGGGTGAGGTAGCTGCCGTAGAGAAAGCTGAGGCGGTAGTCGTCGTCCTTGAGGTGCAGCGTTGCCCGCATTTCCGGAGGTTGTTGGTCGATGAAGCAAAAGGGACAAGCGTTGGCACATTGGATCAGGCCATCGAACAGGGCCGTTTCAAACTCCAGCCCCAGATCCTCGTCGATCCCCTTCTCCAGCTCAACTGTGCGCGGGATCCCTTGGCTATTCAAGATCTCCAGGCTTACACACTCCTCAGCGATCAGGAAGCGGTAGTCGATGAGATCGCGGGGGCGTTCGCCGTTGATGCTGACCAGGACCTCTCCAGGTTGGATGCCCACTTCTGCTGCCAGGGATCCGGGTAAAACAGCGCTGATACGGGCGGGCTTGAGACTAGCACGAGACATAGCTAACTCATCCTCAACTGATGTGCCATTTGCCCCAGCAGGACGAAGTTCTGGGTCGGGACAGCGTTGCGGAGCAATAACGAGGCTCGGTTGACTACAAACAGTTGACTACAAACAGCGGAGAATAGCCGCCTCTAGCTCGGTTTGGCTGAGATCCGTTACCACAAACACCTCTTGCACGCTGCTTCCCTTGCGGGCCACCAGCTTGTACCCGCCCCGGATCGGCACCGAAACCCGCAACTGCAACTGGGGGATCCGCCCACGGCTGCAGGACAGAGCGCCCGGCGTCACGGTTTTAATGCCCGCCTGCCGGGTCAGGCGTTCCAAAACAGGGATCAACCCTGAGATGTGGGTGGAGTGGTTCCAAACCAGACGACCAGAGGGCTCAGACATAGCGGCTAGAGTGAGGAGAGGATGGGATCCCTATCCTATTCCTCCACAAATACCTGCTGCTCGTTGTGGAAAACTGGATGTCCAAAATGCCTGAAGATTCCCCGCCTGCGGTCGTGGCTCTGATCTTGGCCGGGGGCAACAGCCGCCGCATGGGATCCGACAAAGCCCTGGTGCTTTGGGATGGGATCCCCCTGCTGCGACGGGTGGCTCAGGTGGCAGCAGCCTGCGCCGACGCGGTTTACATCCTCACCCCCTGGCCGGAGCGCTATGCGTCGGTGGTGGATCCCGGTTGGCATCTCTGGCGGGAAAACGTTCACAGCCGCGACAGCGTTGCAGAGCAACACCGAGGCCCGCTGCTGGCCTTTCAAGAGGGGATCCGGCGGCTACAAACCTTGGCTGCTCCCCCGGAGTGGATCCTGCTGCTGGCCTGCGATCTGCCCTGCTTGCAGGAGCAGGTTCTTGGGGATTGGCGACAGCGCCTTGCCACCCTGCCCCCTCAGACGGTGGCCGCCCTGCCCAAAAGTCAGCGGGGCTGGGAGCCCCTGTGTGGCTTCTATCGCCTGGCGCAGCTAGGTTCTCTGGAGAGTTTCTTGCAGGCAGGAGGAAGATCCTTTCAGGGCTGGTTGTCCCAGGTGCCAACAGCCATCCTGCCCCTGACCGTTCCCGACAGCGGGACGGAGTCCCTTGAGAGGATGCTCACCAATTGCAACACCCCTGCAGATCTGCAGCTGGGGGGAAACCTGGGTAGGGGGTGATCCCTGGGATCGGCAAAGGGAGGGATCCCCTCATGTCACAATGGGTAAAGATTTGCTCGGTTTCTTATCTCGGCGCCGTGCTTACTTCCCTTTACTACCGCGAGATCCCTTGCCCCGATAGTGCTCAAGTGCTGCGCTGGCTACAGGAGTGTACCCCTCTGCCGCAGGGCAGCCAGAAGGTTCTCACCCCCACAGGCTTGCGCCTACAGGGATCCGGCGCTGAGCTGGCCCTTTTCTTGTGGTCGGGGCTGAACACTACCTATCTCAAGGTGTTCCAGTGGTCGGAACAGCCCTTCCCCCGCCAAGCTCGCTGGCTGGGAGAGCTGGAACAGGCCATCCAAAGCCAATTTCCCCACCGCTACCCGCAGTTGCCCCAGATCGACCTGAACCGGGGATCCATCTTCGATCAGCTTGAGCCTTTCTACCCGCAAACGGTGAAGTATTTTCGGCGGATCCCCAATGGAGAATTTGACCTGCAGCGGGTGTACTGGTGGGAAAAGCGCTGGCGGGAAGAAGTGCAACATTGCCACGCAGCCCACCGCCCTGCTCAGCCGGTCTTGTTTCGCCAGCCTGGCCCTGAGCCGGCCCCAGTGGAGTGGGATCTGGCCATCGTGGGAGGAGCGCTGGGAGCCATCTATGGAGCGGCCATGGCTCGCTTGGGCTACCGCGTGGCCTTGGTGGAGCGACTCCCTTTTGGCCGCATGAACCGCGAGTGGAACATCTCCCGGCGGGAGCTGCAAACCCTGGTGGATTTGGGCCTTTTGAGCGCCGAGCAGATGGAGAGCTTGATCCTGCGGGAATACACGGATGGGTTCAACAAGTTTTTTGACGGCAATAGCCCGGTTCGCGCTCCCGTTTTGCACACGCCGACGGTACTCAATCTGGCCATTGACGCGGAAAAGCTATTGCAGCTCTGTGGCCAAATTCTCACTTCCTGCGGGGGAGCTATCTACGAGCGCACCGAGTTTCAGCGGGCCTATGTTGGCGAACAAGGCGTCACGCTGGTTTTGAAGGATTTGCCCACCGGCGAGGAGTTTCGGCTGGGATCCCGCCTTGTGGTGGATGCTATGGGAACAGTCTCTCCCATTGCCCAGCAGCTCTACCGCCATCGGGCTTTTGATAGCGTCTGCCCCACGGTGGGGGCTACCATTGCGGGGGGGTTTGAGCCAGGGGTATGGGATCCCCAATTTGGGGACATTCTGGCCAGCCATGGGGACATCAGCCGCGGTCGGCAACTCATTTGGGAGCTGTTCCCCGGGCCAGGCGAAGATCTCACCTTCTACCTGTTCCACTACCACCAGGTGCATCCAGAAAACCCCGGATCCCTGCTGGAACTGTACGAAGATTTTTTCACTATTCTGCCGGAATACCGCCGCTGCGACCCAGAGCGCTTGCAGTGGAAAAAAGCGACCTTCGGCTATATCCCCGGACGATTTGGCCAGCCCCGGCACCCTGTTCGCGGCAGCGGGGCGGAGTCTTCGGAACCCTTTGACCGGATACTGCTCATAGGGGATGCGGCGGCTATGCAATCGCCCCTTAGCTTTACCGGCTTTGGATCCCTGGTGCGCAATTGCCCCCGCCTGTGCGATCTGCTGGATACGGCGCTGCGCCACGACCTGCTCAGGGCGGCGGACTTAGCCCAGATCCGGGCCTACCAGGGCAACTCGGCCGTCACCTGGCTCTTCTCGCGGGGGATGATGGTGCCCACCGGCAAGGTGCTGCCCCCCGAGCGCATCAATGCCACTCTCAACAGCTTTTTCGGCATTCTCGCCACCGAGCCGCCGGAGGTGGTGGACGATTTCATCAAAGACCGGGCTGGCTGGCTGGCCTTTAACCGCATGGCCATCAAAGCTGCCCTACAAAACCCACGGCTGCTGCTGTGGATCTGGGAGGCCGTAGGGGCCAAAGGCTTTGCCCAGTGGCTACCCACCTACCTCAGCTATACCGGCCTGGCCTTGACCTCTGCTTTGCTCAGGGGCTGGCTTCCAAATCTGCTGCGTCGCCTGCAGCCCTGGCTAGAAGCGCGTTACCCCCGCCTGTGGCTGCGCTGCCTGCAGTGGAGCTACACCCTCACCTATGGGGTAGGGCAGCCGCGCATCCAGTTTCAACTCCCCCCCGCTCAAGAAAAGACCCAAGACACAATACCAACTTGGATAGGATCCCTGCAGCAGTGACATACTCCCGCACTCACGCTGATGCACAGAGGGCGGGGCTCCCCGGCGGTCTAGCTAAATGCACCGGACACCAAGGCAATAGCGCTGTCGCCGTGATCCCTCAATAAGGTCTCTATCTGCCGCTCGCGTCAGCAGGGCAGCGTTTTTTCCGGCTTGGCAGCTTGCCCAAGTTGGGTATAATCAATGCCTAATCAGAGATCGACGGCAGTTGGGAAGGGATCCCGACTTCAAACCGGTCGAGAGACTGCTGAACCCCATTTTTTGAGAACCCTTATTTTCGCAAAAAGTTAGGACTGAGCCCAGTCGCGTCAGCGTTGCGGAGCATGACTCTAATCAATAATAAGCTCAACTATACTGAAAATA
>NZ_JANSHS010000392.1:0-8097 GCF_047461695.1 Synechococcus sp. R6-7 | reverse complement strand
CAGGGTTTTGGGGGTTAGAGGCATGCTCTCTGAGAATGGGCCGCAATTTTGAGGAAAAACCGGCTGGCCAACGGGGGTTATCAACCCGGGGATCCCCCATTCGCGCAAGTCAGCTGGCCAGCGCTATGAGGGTGGTGTAAATCCCTTGGAGGGACGCAGTGGCCTGGCTCCAGAGGATGTGGGTTAACGACCACCTATCCAGACCCATGGCCCCGCACAACAGCAGCAGATACAGGTTGGCAAACGTGAAGAGCGAGGCCGCCCGATCTCGGTCGCAGGGATCCTGCAGCAACTGCACCGCCTTCCAAACCAAGAGGGATCCCAGCAGCGCCGCCGCGCTCAGATAAAAGGATCCCAGCATCCCTAAGGGGTAAACCAGCAACAGGCTGACCGGAACCATCAGCAGCGCGTAGAGCAAAATCTGTGCGGCAGTGAGTCTTTCGCCCGCGACCACCGGCAGCATCGGCACCCCGGCACGGGCATAGTCTTCCCGCTTCAGAATGGCCAAAGCCCAGAAGTGGGGTGGAGTCCACAAAAAGATGATGGCGAACATCACCCACGCGGCCCAGCTGAGCTCGCCTGTGGTCGCTGCCCAGCCCACCAAAGGTGGGATCGCTCCTGCCGCTCCACCGATGACAATATTTTGCGTGCTGGAACGCTTCAGCCAGTGGGTATAGACCCCCACATACACCAGGATCCCCGACATGGCCAAACCGGCAGCCAGCAGGTTGGTGAAAATAGCCAACAACCCAAAGGCAGCCAAAGCCAGGATCCCCGAAAAAATCAGAGCATCCCGCGCCCGGATTCGACCGGAAGGCAGGGGACGATGGCGGGTTCGCTCCATCATCCGATCGATATCGGTGTCATACACCATGTTGATGACGTTGGCTGCCGCCGCCGCCATTCCTCCCCCCAAAAGGGTGATGAAAAACCTGAACGGGTCGGTGTTGCCTGCCATCCACATGGCCCCAGCCGTCGTCATCAGCAAGAGGGCGATGATCTTGGGCTTCACCAACTGGCTGTAGCTGCGCAAAACCTGGACAAGCGCCTGGCGCTCGCACCCCAGAGCACATGGGCTCTGCTCAGAGGGGATCCCCCCCATCGGGTTCTGGTAGGAAGCCTGACGGTCGACTAAAACGCTATCTTGCATGAAATTCACTCACCGGTCATTTCTGCGGTCATGGCCATCCACTGGCCTTCTTCCCCCTGGGTTCGCATTCGCCAGGCCAGCACCGTAAAACCCAGCAGACAGGCCAGCAAAGCTGCCCCCATCATCTGATGGGCCACCGTTAGGGGTTCTACCTGCAGCCGGTAATGATAGGTCAAAACACCGATCCCCACCTGGGCCAACAGCAGGCCAACAGACCCATGGCCCAAGAACTTGAGAAGGCGGGGGATCCGCTTGCGCCGCAGCCCGGTGGCCACCGCTACCGCCAACACCCCAAGGGTGGCCGGAGCAACCCCCAGCAAGTGGCTATTCATCACCCAGCACAGCTCGCCGGCAGCAAAGCATTGATGCAAAGCCCATTGGGAGGCCACCAAGGCGCCCAGAAGGCTCTGGACATACACCAGCAGCACCGCCCCCAAGCCCAGCCAAGGCAAGTAGCCGACGGAAAATGGCCCTTCACCCAGTCGCAGCGGCAGGATGGAGTCCTTAGAACCGGCTCTTGTCCAGATCAGTAATCCCAGAGTGAGCAAAGTGGCAAAAAACAGCAGGCCCGTGCCCAAGTGGGCCGTCACAATATCAAAGCGCAGCAGCTCCGTGACCGTCAGCCCACCCAGGATCCCTTGCATCAAGACCAGAACAAAAGCCCAGCTCAAACCCCAGGGCAGCCAAGTGGGCAATGCCTGACGCTTCAGCCAAGCAAACCCCATCAGAACCAGCGTAGCCAAGCCTACCCCAGAAGCCACCATGCGGTGAAACCATTCCAAAAAGACTTGTAGGTTCATCTGCTGGCTGGGCACAATTGCCCCGTAGCAAAGGGGCCAATCTGGACAGGACAGCCCAGCATTCATGACGCGGGTGGCACTGCCTAACCCCATCAGCAGCCAAGTGGCCAATGCTAACCCCAGTAGAGCTTGTCCCATACGCAGGGAAAGCTTGTCTGAGAGCACAGGATTCCGCTGGGAAGAAGGTTGGGATTGATGAAAGATCGAAGAATCCATTGCAGTTGAAGGCATAGCAAAGACTGGGCTGACGGCTCGAGCATCTGCACTGAAAAAGAGGCTGGGCTGAAAAAGCCTAGCCGGCTTGGTATCGGGCCATCTGGAAACAAAGACGCAGGTTACTCGCTGACTATTCCTCGAAGCCAATCCTAAATGCGGTTTTGTGGCTGGCGAAGGCTTTTTAAGAATTTCTTTCTCGGCGCACAGGTGTTCCGAATCCTAGGCACCTCTGGGAAGTCAAGCCAGCAGACCAATCCTTTTCCCCCTGGGAGAGGGGTCGCGGCAGCGGCGCGAAGCGTTTGGGCGGCAGCGGGAGTGTCTCAATCTCGTTTGGAGTGACTACAATGCCTGAGCGCCAGAGGAAACCGATCAGCCAACTCCTCAACGACCAAAGAGGTTAGCTGCCAAAGTCCTTCCCACTGGCTCTGGTCGTGAAGATGAGGTAGCCGGGGGGTCATCAGCCCCAATAGGCTCAGGGGATAAGGGATCCTTATCATCGCCGCTGCAAGGGGCTATGGTGTTCAACCCAAGAAGATTGAAAAAAGGCTATCCCTGGGCAGAAGCTGGCCCGGAAATCGGTCTGCCAGGCCTGTAGCCACTAGCGAATGTACTGAGCCAAAGCCCGCGAAGAATATCCCACCCGCAACTTGCGCAGGGCATCCCGCTCGATCTGACGAATCCGTTCCCGCGTTAGGTTGAAGTGATCCCCCACCTCCCGCAGGGTTCTCGCCTGTTGCCCGTCTAACCCATAGCGCAACTCCAGCACTTGCCTCTCAATCGGCTTCAGGGTTTGCATGGCAGAACGCACATCCTGCTGCATCGATTGCACGAGGATCCCTTGAAAGGGCTGCTCTTGCCGCTCATCTTGCAGCAAATCTCCAAGGCGGCTTTCTCCTTCCTGGCCGACCGGCACATCCAGCGACAGGGGCAAAGCAGCAGCCTGTTGGATCATGCGCAGTTTCTTGACTTTAATGCCCAAGGCTTCTGCCAGCTCCGCTTCGGTGGGCCGCCTCCCCTGCAGCTTCATCAGCTCGCGGTTGGTGCGCTTGAGCAGGCGTACTTTGTCGACCATGTGTACCGGCAGGCGAATCGTCCGTGCTTGATTGGCAATGCAACGGGTAATGCCTTGGCGAATCCACCAATGAGCATAGGTGCTGAAGCGAAACCCCCGCTCCGCATTGAATTTTTCGGTGGCCCGGATCAACCCGATATTGCCCTCTTGGATCAGATCCAAAAACGGCACCCCCCGATTGAGGTATTTCTTGGCAACGCTGACCACCAGGCGCAGGTTGGCGTTGATCAGCTTGCGTTGAGCTTGCTCCCCTTGTCGGATGCGGGAGCGTAGGGTGGATACGGAAATCTGCAGGGCCTCGGCCAGAGCCTCATCACTGGGATCCTCCCCCCGCCGTTGCCGCCATTCCTGCCGGGCTTGGTCGATGAGGAGCTTTTGCTGAATTTTGCGCGACAACTCGATTTCCTCAGCGTGATCGATGCGGGGCACGCGACCGATGGTATTCAGGTAGTGATCGACAGCGTCTTCATTCAACCGGGATCCGCCGGCCCCTGGCTCTGAGTCAACTTCTGCGAGGTCGTCTTGAGGGGCAGACTCGGGGTCGAACCAGAGATCGTCGAACTCCTGAGGCGAAGAGACAGAGTGTTCAGGATGAGGACGAGAAAAAACCACGGCCAGGTGAGGAGAGAACTTCATCTCCCAGTCTAAAGAGGTTTCTGCTGCTGCTGCGAGCGAAAATCGATCATGCCCCTCTTTTTTGTCCGGAGATTTTTCCGCTTGGATGCGGGAACAGCAGGGATCCCATCCGTCAAGTCCTTGTAGGCAAGGGGTTGCCCGGCAAAAAGCGGTAAGCGATTTTCGATCTAGACCTTGAGATAAGATTGTTCCTGAGCCAGTCAGCTCAACGGCTGCCGGGTGGGATCCCAGGAAAAGGGAACCTTGCCAGCTCAGGCTACCATGTGAGGATCCCTCAACTTCCTCAGTCTGGAAAAGAATATTTACGGCTTTCTGCTCCTATGGAGTCTAACGACCGGCACCATCCATCGGCCAACTTGATTGGGGAACGGGTGCGCTGGGTACGGGAGAAGCTGCAACTCACCCAAGATCAACTGGCGGGTCGCTTGGCCAAGTACGGTGTGCAGTTGGACTACGTCAAAATTGGCCAGGTGGAAAAGGGAAAACGGCGCGTCATTGACAAAGAACTGGTGGCCTTTGCCAAGGCGTTGGGGGTATCGGTCACTTGGCTGCTGAGCGGAGATGAATCCCACCTGTAGCGGCTGGTGGGAAGATATATCCGATACAAGTATCTCGAACGAAAAGACGTGAAGATACGTAAGTATCCTGCGCTTTTCGGCGTGATCTTGGTCAATTTCCGTGTAAGTACGGTAGGCTTAATTTACGAATAGATTGGTTTGAGGCCAAACCTCATCTTTCCCTCAACCATCCGAGGGGGTAGGAGAGGCGGAGAGATACAGCGCCTCGTCAGCAGTACGGGTTTTTCCAAGAAGGATCGGGATCACAGGCTTCTTCACCTAAACTTGATATTGTTGACTTGGCGTTAAGCTCCCGCCGTTTATCTGTTTGTGTGAGGTTTGCCGATGCTCTCTTTCTTCTTCAATTCCAACAAGGCCAACAACCGACAAACCGGAGGCCACCGTGTGCCTGCTGCGAGCAAAACCACAGGCACGCAACGGATCCCTAACTACAGCCGCCTGTCCGCTCCCCATGAAGTGCTCAAGCAGGAAAGGCAGATCAAGCGGGAGCAAGAGTTTACAGAAATGGAGCAAAACATCAATCGCATTCGCTACTTCTACCAAAAAGCAGATATGCCCCTGGAGATGCGGCAAATTCTGACCTACCGTAAGCTGATGGAGCTGGACTACTTTACCCCACAGGCGGCAAAAGAGCTGCTCAAGCAATGGCAGCAGCAGGAAGAGCAAGAACGCCGTCGGGCTTGAGAAAAGGGCAATCGAACCTTGGCAAGTAGGCTTGTTGAGCCAAGAGTTCCCGGTCTACGGGTAAAGGCCGCGATCCTGTAGGGCTTGCGCCACTCGGCCTACCCCTAGGGTGTAGGCAGCCAGTCGCAGCGACACTTGCCGCCGTTCAGCCTCCTGCACCACCCGTTCAAAGGCACGTACCATCAGACCTTCCATCTCTTGATTGACCCGCTCCTCATCCCAGAAGACGTAAGAGAGTCCCTGCACCCACTCCAGATAGCTCACCACCACTCCACCGGCATTGGTTAGGATATCCGGCAATACCTGGATCCCTCGCGATTCCAAAATCCGGTCGGCGGCAAGGGTGGTTGGCCCGTTGGCAGCTTCTGCCACAATCCGGGCTTGAATTTGGTGGGCATTGGCTTCGGTAATTTGATTTTCCAGAGCGGCAGGGATCAACACATCCGCTTTTTGCACCAGCAGGTCGGCATTGCTAATGGGCTCAGCTTGCGGAAAGCCCGCCATGCGGCCTCCCTGTTCCTTCATGTGGGCTTTGAGGGCGGGGATATCCAGTCCTTTGGGGTTATAAAGGCCCCCAGAACTGCCGGAAACCGCCACAATTTTGGCTCCTGCCTGATGCAGCAAGCTGGCCGCTGCTCCACCCACATTGCCAAAACCTTGGATTAACACCGTTGCCCCTGCCAGGGATCCACCGCGTCGGGCCAAGGCTTCCCGTACCGTGATCATCACCCCCCGTCCGGTGGCCAGTTCTCGCCCTCGGGATCCCCCAATCGAGAGAGGTTTGCCCGTCACCACTCCCGGCACCGCATGCCCGACATTCATAGAATAGGTATCCATCATCCAGGCCATCTCACGGGCAGAAGTTCCCATGTCTGGAGCGGGGATATCCTCTGCAGGGCCGATATCCTTGATCAGCTCGCTGGTGTAACGGCGGGTGATGCGCTCCAGCTCCGAGACCGAATAACGCTTGGGATCGAGGGGGATCCCCCCTTTGGCCCCACCGTAGGGAATGCCCATAAGGGCACATTTCCAGGTCATGAGCATCGCTAAGGCCGATACCTCTTCAAGGGTGACCGCGGGATGGTAGCGGATCCCCCCTTTGTAGGGGCCGAGAACGTTGCAATGCTGCACCCGATGGCCCGCCAGCACTTGGATTTGTCCGTTATCCAGCCGCACGGGGATCGCCACCGTCACCACTTTACGGGGGGTGCTGAGGATTGCCACCCAGCCGGGATCCAGTTTCAGCTCGCCAGCTGCCCAATCTAGGTAGCTGCAGGCCTGGGCAAGGGGACAGATATGGGCGGGAGAGGGAGGAGCAGAAGAGGCGAGCATGGGACTTGCAGCCATGGTGGAGAAGAAGAAAGGGCTGTTTCCACGCTATACCGCCGGGGACGGGAGAGGAACGTTTTGTAGCAAGCGTTACAAATAATTGAGGATCTGCAGCAGAACAAAACAGAGGCCGGCACTGGCCAGGGGCACGGTCAGG
Organism: Synechococcus sp. R6-7; assembly: GCF_047461695.1. Lineage (NCBI taxonomy): Bacteria > Bacillati > Cyanobacteriota > Cyanophyceae > Synechococcales > Synechococcaceae > Synechococcus > Synechococcus sp. R6-7. Next base: position 1,475 of record NZ_JANSHS010000392.1, on the reverse strand, counting down.
TTATCCAACCCCCACCAAGAGAACACCTCCAGCCCCATGGTTATCCCCCCCACCAAGAGGCTGATGGCCAGCAAAGGGGGGGAGAAGCCAAAGTACCCCAGCAGCAGAGCCGCAATCACCAAGCTGCTCACCGCCCACATGGTCAGGGATCCCTCCCAGCTTTTTTGAATGGATCCCAGTTGGTAGGGGTGTTTGCCCCAAGTTTTGCCCACCAAGCCCGCCAGGGCGTCGGCCCACGTCATCACCAATATGCCGATCACCGCGAAGACCTGTCGCTGGGGACGCCAAAACCAAAACAGCAGCAGGCCAATGCTGACGGCGTAGAAACAGGTGCCAAAGCTGCGGCGACCGACTCCATTCAAGCTGGGCAAGATGGCCACCCGGTAGGAGAGCAGCGCCAAGCCGGCAAACACCAGAGAGAATCCCACCCCTAGCCAGCGAGGCACTTGCAAAGCCCAAGCCAACAAAATGATATTGCCCACACCGATGTGAATGGCCTTGCGCACCCATTCCCCGTCCACCTGCCGGGAGCGCAGCCATTCCGCAAAAGCAAATACGGCGGCCAGCCAGAGAGCATAGCAAGCAAGCTGCTGGGCCAGGCCCATGAAACGGCCTCAGAGGGTTTTCAAGTAGCTGAGCAAATCCGCCATCTCCTGGGGATCCGGCTGGAACTGGGGCATGGGAGGCGTTTTGCCACCGGTCACCTGCTGAATAATAAACCGATCCGAGCGGCGGCTGCTCACCCCCCGCAGACTGGGCCCCACTCGCCCATCCGCTTCTTCTCCGTGGCAGGCTGCACAGTTGAGGGCAAACAAGGATGCACCATGGCTAACCTGCCCCTGTAAGCTGAGGACGGCTTCCGTATAGGGATCCAGACGAGCCCCGGCACCCAGCCAAGCCCAGGTCAATATCGCCAGCCCTAGGCCGAGAAGGGCAAGACCCAGCCGAGTTTTCTGAGCCCAGACACTTGTAAAGAATCGCTGCAAGGATTTGAGGAAGGGTTGTAAACGCTGTTGGGATGAAGGCTGAAGTCGCTTTTGCTCAAAGCCGACGCAACTGCCAGTTGATGACTGGCTGCTGCGGGATTGAGTGGTCTCTGAGAGGGAGGGAGACACAGACAACGCTGAGAGAAACCGTTTCAATCTTTTACATTTCAACCAACACGATAACCCAGGAGCCCTTTCCTGCCAATAATCTGTAAAGGTATTTACTTTTTCTTAATGGTTGGCTGGGCCACGTGAGACTTTGATCCCTCTGAGGGGGAACGGTTGGGAAAGAGCCGCCCCATCACCTCCGCTTGGGCCCAGGGATCCCGGTTGAGGCTGTGGATGGCATTGGCCCATGGAAAGTGCGCCCGCAGGCGGCGGTAGAGAGATAAATTACCATAAATGACGACCGCTGCCACCCGCTCCCGATGCTGTTGCAGCCAATCCAGCACATAGTTGGGCAAGGGATTCCCAAGGAAACCTTGGAAA
>NZ_JANSHS010000391.1:0-4464 GCF_047461695.1 Synechococcus sp. R6-7 | reverse complement strand
GAGTCCTTTCGCGGTAGCGGGACGGAGTCCCCTTGGGATCCCGGTGGCAACAAGATATCAAGATTTAAGACTGCGATTATGGCTTCCCGCAAGAATCAACTGGCTATTGACAATGACGAGCTGATGCGTCGGGTAGAGGCTCTGATCAACGCTTCCAAAAATCGCTATCGCATCACGGTACAGGTGGCCAACCGCGCCAAGCGCCGCCGCTACGAGGATCCGGATGATATAGAAGATGGCTGGATGAAGCCAATCCGCCGCGCCGTCATCGAAATGTCGGATGAGCTGACCGAGCCGGAAATCATCGGCGATGAGTAGTCACTAGACTTGCGGCCTGCTGGCGCGACCGCCCTGTTGAAACTGCTAGCCGGCTGAGCGGCTAAGGGTAGAAGCTTTCGGCAGCCGCCTATTTTGTCAATTTGTCAAGTCGCTTGGAACGGGATCCCTTTCCCGCAGGCGAGCCTCGAGCCGCGATTCCATTAGGTGCAGCAGGCGGTGGGTCTCCTCTGGGCTGAGACCCTGGATGCGCATCTCCAAGGGGCTGTGGAACCAGAGGGTCTGCTGTGGGAAAGGAATCTGGATCCCTGCTTGATCGAAGGCGTGCTTGAGGCGACGGCGGTATTCCCGCGCCACCCTCCACTGCTGCAGGGGCTGCACCTTGATCCAAATGCGCAGCGTGATCCCCCGCTCCCCCAGATCATCGACACCGTGCATTTCGGGGGGCTCGAGGATTTTTTCCCGCCAAGCTGGCTCCCGGTACATCTGCAGAGCCACCTGCTCGGTGATGCGTATTGCCTGTTCCAGATCGTTTTCATAGGCAATCATGATCCCCAGATCCACCCGTGACCAGCCGTTGGAGAGGTTCTCCACCACCCGGATGGCACTGTTGGGAATGGAGATCAAGCTGCCTTCGGTGTTGCGCAACTGGGTTAGCCGCAGATCCATGTGTTCCACGAGGCCGCCCCGCCCGTCCACCACGATCACATCCCCTTCGGCAAATTGATCTTCGATCAAAATCAACAGCCCATTGATCACGTCCTTAATCAGATCCTGAGCAGCCAGGGAAATCCCCAGCCCAATAAAGCCTAGGCTGGCCACTAAGGGGCCAATATTGACCCCCACCGAGGCCAGGCCAGCCAGGGATCCAAGCAAAACCAGGGTAGTGGCTGCAGCTCCTTTAGAGACGCTGGCAAAGGTGCTGAGGCGTTTGCTGAGGCGATAGGTGGGGGCATTTTGCTCTTGGCGCAGGGCAGCAAAGAGGTTATCGAGTACCAGTCCACTCAGCCAAACACTGCCATAGGTGGCCAGGCCCACCCCTACCAACCGCAACAGAGGGCCGCGCAGCGAAACCAGGAAAAACGTTTGCAGGGGTCGCGTTTGCGGGAAAAGGCCCAAGCTCACCCCAACTCCGCCCACCCACAGGCCAATTTGCACCAGGCGCAGCAGGCGAATTTGCAGCTCCAAGTAGGATTCCTGCCGTTTGCGTCCGGCCTGTTGTTCGACCAAGACGGGATCCACGCCCGGCTGCTCTTCCCCCGCTAGGCGCTCCTGAATCTCTGCTTGGATGGCCTGGTATTCCGTCTGCAGGGCATCGCGTTTTTGCTGCAGCCGTCGCCGTTTTCGCTGGCAGAGCTGGCTCAGGCTCCCTACCACAGCCAGGATGCCGAGGGCAATCACCGCTTGGCGGCGCAAAAATGGCGGCTGCCGCTCCCGTTGCGAAGTGCGCAGCGCTTCCTCAACAATGCCGGCTACCTGCTCAGCCCAGTCCATGGGTTGGGCGCCCTGGAATTGAGCATCGAGGGAGGTGATGGTCAGCAAATGTCGCCCATTCACCCGGATAACAGGCTGGTTGGTCTGGCCGTCCAGGGTGACTTCAACCTGCAGCGCCTCTGGATCGAATCCGGCGCTGGCCAACTGGTGCAGGGTTTGTTCAATGGAGCGTACCCGCTGCAACACCGGCGGCAGGCTGCCGGGATCCCCCTGGGGAGCAGTAACCACAAACAAATGCCGCCCATCCAGCGTCACGGCCTTCGCCTGGATAGAAGAGGTGGGGAGGCTAAGCGCTTGCCGCAGCTCTTCTAGGGCATCCAAACGGTTGAGCAAAGGCAGGTTGGGGGCGGTGCCGTTGTTTTCAGCAGTTTCCTGCCCCCATGCGGGCCTGATTATGGGGGATAGGGCAAGAGATGCACTGAAAAGGAGAGGCCAAAACAGGGATCCCGTTTTCCCCGGCTTCGGCTTGTCTACCGATCGCAGTTTGTGCAGCATGAGCCGTTCGCGTCAGCGGTGCGAAGCACTTGAACAACCTCACTCCAGAAAGAAGAAGGCAATCCCAAGGATGGCGTAGGTGGCCAAGAGCAGTAGCCCTTCCAGCCAGTTGGATCGCCCATCGCTGCTAACGGAATTGATCAGCAGCACCGAGACGGCAATGGCCACCAACTCTACCATGCCGAAGTTGAAGTTCATGGGCTGATGCAGCACATCCCCGGCCAGCACCAGCAGAGGTGCCACAAACAGGGCAATTTGCATCGTCGAGCCCAGCGCCACCGAGAAGGAGAGATCCATCTTGTCTTTCATGGCCACCGTGATCGCCGTCGCATGCTCTGCCGCGTTGCCGATGATCGGCAACAAAATCACCCCCATAAACAGCGGCGTCATGTGAAAGTGTTCCAGCGTATCCTCTAGAGTGCTCACCAACAGTTCCGACTCCAGCGCCACCAGCACCGTCAACCCCAAGAGGATCGGCACCCAAAACCCCAAACCGGCCCGCTCAGGTGGAGCCGTCAGCACTTGGGGAATGGATCCCTCCGCCTGCAAAACCGGATTGGGGGCCAGGCGACTGGCCGCCTCATCTTCTGCGGCTTCCGCTTCGTGAAGGGTGTAGAGGTAGCTGTGGGTTTTGAGGGAAAACAGCAAAGTAAGACCGTAAACCCCGATCAGCACCAGGGCTACCGCCGTGGATAGCTCTTGGATGGAGATCTCCCCCAAGTTGGCATCGGCATAGGTGACCACACTGGGCAAGATCAAGGCCACCACCGCCAGGTTCATCACCGAGGCATTCATGCGGGCCACCTCGGGTCGAAAGCTCTGCTCCCGAAACTTGATCCCGCCCAAAAACATGGCCAAGCCGGTCACCAGGAGCAGGTTACTGATGATCGCGCCGGTGATGGAGGCTTTTACCACATCCACCAGCCCCGCCCGCAGTGCCACCAAGCCGATGATTAACTCCGCCGCATTGCCAAAGGTGGCGTTGATCAGCCCCCCGACTGTCGGCCCTGTCAAGGCTGCAATCTCTTCCGTGGCCTGACCCATAAACTTTGCCAAGGCCACCACCGCCAAAGCCGCACAGAGGAAGACCAGGTTGGGATCCCAGCCCCGGAAGTGCCCCACCCAAGATAGGGGAACCCCCAACAGCAGCAGGAACATTATGCTGTTCAGACCTCTCTGCCAACCTGCCGCAGAGCGATCCGGCGAAACCAAAGGATTTGCGTTAGCCAGGGTCATGGTTCACAAGGGGAGAAAAGGTAGCGACGATGGAGGCTGTTTGGGTTTCGGGGAGCCAGATCCCCCATGGCCAGGAGTGACCATCTCCAAGAGTCTAACGGCTGCGAGGGGAGGTTGGATAGGTGCTGCTGGCTAGAGGGAGATAACCCGGTTGCGCTGCAACTGCCGGGCGATCTCGGCTCCCAATTGATCGGACAGATGCTGGGGATCGGCGATTTTCAAAAAACTGCTGCCCTCTACCTCAAAGGGAAAGGATCCCTCGATGCCGTCGCGGGGGAGTTGTACCAGCAGCAATTGTTCAGGGCGCTTCGATTGCAGGGCATAGCCCAACTCCAGACAGACCTGGGGGCTGGGTAGGGGACGCCCCCGGCCATTCACCTGCACAGGGGTTACATCGGCCACCACCAGCAGCGCGTGCTTGAGCTTGCGAATCAAGGCCGCATCGATGAGCGGGGTCTCAGCCTCAGCGGGAAGGGATCCCTGCAGCTGCAGGGGCACGACCGGTCTGTGGTCGCGATTGAGGGTCTCTACCACGGCTTGCAATGCCCGGTGCAGAGTGGCGCTGGAGTTGGGGTAATCCGATTGGCCGCAGAAGTAGATGACGGGCTCGGTCATGTTCAGAGTGGCCCGCTTATTAAAGTAGATCTCACGGCTGATCAAATCCAGGTTGGAGATGCTGTAGGCGCCGCTGCCCTCGATGTAAAACTCCACCAGCTCTCCTTCCAGGTAGCGCTGCCACCACAGGGAAGCCTTCACCTGCTCCACATCGTCGAGAAAGTCGGCCCGCATCGCCGTCTTCAAGAGGCCGGTACGGCTCAGGCGCAGGTCGGGGGCCCTCTGTTGGACTTGAGAAGCAGACAACACCGAATCCAAATACCAGGCTTTCAGGACGATGATCGCCATGGGATCCCTCTGCGCTCAGCCTTAAAGGTACGTGACATACTCCCACACTCATGCTGACGC
>NZ_JANSHS010000390.1:0-4535 GCF_047461695.1 Synechococcus sp. R6-7 | reverse complement strand
CCCCTTGGGGAAATCCAGGCTCTCCCAGGGGGGGAATGGAGGAACTGGAGGTGCCTCCACAGGCAGCCAGGGCGGCTGCCCCACCTCCAAACATCAGCAACTGCAGGAAAAAGCGACGGGAACGCAGGGAACTCATAGGGCCCACCTCAGGGACACAGGCAAATGTAAAGGGATCCGCAACAAAGGCCAATCGCCTTTTTAGTCAAGCACTTTTGCCCCCAAGCTGAGGTTGTGGGCAGGTGAAGGTTGGGTTAGGGTTTGTTTAATGGATTAGGCTCCCCAGGGCCTTTTCACAGAGCTTGCTGAGAAGGCTAAAATTTCATTACAGTTTTTCCTGCTTTTGCCCCATTTTTGCGGTTTTGCGTTCCTTAGACTTCTTGTTGACCCTGCCGAAGGAGGGATCGTCGTGGCTACGGAGACTCTGGTCAAGCCTTCTGTAACCCCAAAGCACATGCCCATGTACCGGGTGTTGCTGCACAACGACGATGTCAACACCATGGAGTACGTGGTTCAGGTGCTGGTGAAGGTGATCCCGGCGATGATGCCGCCGCAAGCCACTGAGATCATGCTGGAAGCCCACCACAACGGCGTTGCTGTGGTGATCGTGGTGCCGCGGGAGCATGCGGAGTTTTACTGCGAACAGTTGCGGCAGCATGGCCTGACCAGTTCCATTGAGCCGGAACGCTAGGCGGGGCGGGTTGGATGGGCCTGCCGATCTCCAAGCTGAGGGCTTGTCCATTTCTGCTGCGTCTGCTGCTTTTCTTGGCGATCCCCCTCCTAGCCTGGCTGCCCTGGGTCGGGCTGGGGGGGTGGTTTTTTCCGGAAGCGCGAGCCTACCTGTGGCTGCTCCTGTATGCCCTGCTGCTAGCCTGGCTATGGGTGTGGGGATCCGGGTTTGCCGCCTATGGACTGGATGGCAGTTGGCCTTGCCGAGGCGGGATCCTGTGGGGCCTGGGGATCGGGGTCGGGGGGCTTTTCTTGCTTTTGGGCCTGGAGGGATCCCTGGGTTGGCTGAGTTGGAGGGCGGTAGGAGGGGGATCCCTGCTGGTCTATGGGTTGCTGGGGTTGCTTTTGGGCTTGGGGGTGGCGCTGGCGGAGGAGCTGTTTTTTCGCGGCTGGCTGCTGCAGGAGATGCTGCTGGACTACGGTTGCAGCACTGCGGTGTGGGGATCCAGCTTCCTGTTTGCTATGGCCCATTTCCTGAAGCCTTTGCCTGAGATTCTCGCCACCTGGCCGCAATTTCCCGGACTGTGGCTGATGGGGCTGCTGCTGGTGCAGGCGAGGGTCTGGAACCAAAACAAGCTGGGCCTTAGCCTAGGGCTGCACGCGGGTTGGGTATGGGGCATGGCCTGGGTCAACAACTTGGCCTGGATAGACTACACCGGCAGGGCGCCAGCGTGGCTAACGGGGATTGGTGGCAACCCCTTGGCGGGCCTGATGGGCTTGCTTTTTCTAGGAGGGACTTTCGCATTTCTCAACGGCCTGGCTCAAGCTGGCTGGCTACCGGCAGACCTGGAAAAGCGTTGATTGAGCTGATCGATAAAGAATAACCTACTCTCCCCAAGGCCCTTCCTCGTAGTAGGCGGTCACCTGCTCCTTGGGCGGCTGGGTAAGCAAGCTTACGCCAATTAACACCCCACTGCCGATCACCACTGCCGGGATTACGGGTAACCAGCCCCCTGTCCAAGCCCGCGGCAACAGACCCGACAGCCAACCTAAAGTCAGGCCACTGGAGACGAGGGCCCCGGCTACTGCCCCGGCGCGGGTAGCCCGCTTCCAGTACAGACCGGCTATCAGGATTGGGAACAGCATGGCATTTCCCTGAAAGCTCCAGGTGGCGATCTCCACAATCAGCCCCGGCGGGTTAAGGGCAATGGCAAAAGAGGCCAAACCGATCCCCAGCACCACCCAGCGTCCCAATTGTTCTTCTTGGTGGGGGGAAAGCTGGCGTCTAAAGAGGGTCACTACCAGATCCCGCGTTACCAACGAGCTGGCCGTAAGGAGCTGTGAGTCTGCCGTGGACATGAGGGCGGCCAGAGCTGCTGTAATCACCACCGCTGCCACACCGCCGGGCAGAGTTTGCAACATCAGGGGCATGATCTGGTCCGCTTTCTCCAGGCCGGGAAAAGCCAGGCGGCCCCAAACCCCAAGAAGAGCTGCCGGGAAAAAGACCAGCAGAATCAGCAGCGGCCAGACTACCATCAGGGTCTTGAAGGGATGAGCACTCCTGGCCATGTAAAAGCGCTGGAAAAATTGTGGGAAAAGGGGAGTGGCCATGAAAAACAGCAGTTGATTGCCGAGTAACCCTTGCCAGCTCCAGCGCCCATTGGGGCCGGGCAAGCTCAGCCAGGGATCCAACTGCCCGGCAGCCTCCTGGCCCACCCCCAAGGCTAGGGCAACAAAGGCCACCCCCATCCCCAAAATCAGGATGATCCCCTGCACCACGTCCGTCCAGACCACCGCCTGGGATCCGCCAAAGAGCACATACCCCAAGATCACCAGCGCCACCACCACCGCCAAGGGCCAGTAGGGGATCCCCTCCCCCAACACCGCCGCCAGGGTGCGGGCTCCGCCAATGATCTGGATGCTGATGTAGGGGGCGGTAAACGTCAGGGCGCTAAGGCAGTAGAGTAGAGCCAAAAGAGGGCTGTTGAAGCGGTGGCCGAAAAACTCGGAAGGGGTGATGAAGCCAAAGTGTTGGGCTGCTAGCCATACCCGGTAGCCCACCCACAAAAACAGCCCTGAAATGAAGGCGGTGGTCACCCCCACCCCCAGGAAGATTCCCAGGCCGTGGGTATAGGCATCTGCCGGCACCCCAATGAAGGTAAAGGCACTGAGCAGCGTCGCCAGCGTCGTCAAGGTTAGAGCCAGGGATCCCAACCCCCGCCCTGCCAAAAAATAGCTCACCGGATCCTGGCCGCTGTGGCGATAGCTCCAGAAGCCAATGGCCGCCAGCAGCAGCAAGTACACCCCCACCACACCCAAACTTAAAATGCTGTCAGTCATCTCCAGGCCAGCAAACGCGCACAATGTAAAGATTCAAGGGCACCAGCAGCAGCACGGCCAGCCCTGCCCCCCAGTACCAAGCAGGGATCCCCAATACCTGCGGCTGGGCCGAGCGGGATCCCACCCAGGTCAACAGCCACAGCAGGGGATAAAACCCCCACACCCAAGCCTGCCGCATCCGTCCAAACCGCAGGGGCCTTGATCCCTGAAGGTTACCGGCGGGATCCAACCCTGACATCTACCCATCTCCTGCTTTTTTGCCAAGCGTTCCTTTTGCCAATCATTTAAGATACAGCCACTACTGCGCAGAGCTAAATTGTCTTTTCCCCTTTCCCCTTCAGATCCTGTTGGCAAGAGGGAGCCTTCCCGTGGGCCAGGCCATGAAGAACGGGAGCGGCCCTACTGGCTAGCTTGGGCCCGCATCAAAGGGATTGGCCCCCACCGGCTCAAGCGGCTGGCGGAGTTTTTTGGATCCCTGGAGCGGGCTTGGCAAGCGGATGCCCCGGCCCTGCGGCAGGTGGAAGGCATTGGCCCCACCCTGGCCCAGGCTATTGTCTCTGCCCGTCCTGGCCTTGATCCCGAGCAGATCCTGGAGGAAACCCTCAAAGCGGGGATCCCCTTTCTCACGCCTGCAGATCCGGACTATCCGCCGCTGCTGTGGGAGGTGCCAGATCCCCCGCCCATTCTCTATGCCCTAGGAGAATGTCCCAATTGGCAACAGCCGGCTATTGCCATCGTCGGCACCCGCGCCCCTACGGCCTACGGTCGACAGTGGACCCAGAAAGTCAGCGCTGCCCTGGCGGAAGCTGGCTGTGTGGTGGTCTCGGGGCTGGCAACGGGGATCGACGGCATTGCCCACCAGGCCTGTCTGGATGCCGGCGGCAAGACGGTGGCCGTGGTGGGAACGGGGGTGGACAAAGTTTACCCAGCTCACCATCAAGCTCTCTACCGGCGCATCCTGGCCCAAGGGGCCATCCTCAGCGAATATCCCCCCGGCACGCCACCGGCCAAGGAGCATTTTCCCCAGCGCAACCGCATCATTGCCGGCCTCTGCCGCGCCACTTTGGTGATGGAGGCTCCGGAAACCTCGGGAGCGCTAATTACTGCTCACCTGGCCAACCACTACGGTCGGGAAGTGTATGCGTTGCCGGGGAATATCGACACGGCGGCGGCCCGTGGCTGTCTCCACCTCATCCGCAGTGGCGCCGGCATGATCCTGGGGATCGAGGAGCTGTTGAAAGACTTGGGCCTCCTCCAGGGATCCCCTGTGCTAAAGCAGCCCTCGTCCACTGGCCCCAGCGATCCCCAACAGCAACTGCTCTGGCAGCTGCTAGGGGAGGGCATCCTCAGCCTCGATGCCCTGGCCCAGGCTAGCCAGATGGATATTGCCACCCTTTCCAGTACCCTGCTGCTTATGGAATTGGAAGGCTGGCTGGTACAACTGCCGGGGATGCGCTACCAGCGGGCTCGCTGAGGCTGGATCCCTGCACTGCTTCTCCGATAGGAGCATGACTCTAGTCAATAATAAG
>NZ_JANSHS010000389.1:0-3895 GCF_047461695.1 Synechococcus sp. R6-7 | reverse complement strand
GTAGTAATCCGTACTGAACATATTATACATACATTATTTTCAGTATAGTTGAGCTTGTTATTGACTAGAGTCATGCTCTTCCAGCGGATAGCCAGAGGCCACTGCCAAGGCTTCCAGAGAGCGAACGCCTGTGTAGGTGCGGCCATTGATGATCCAGGTGGGATAGCTGGTGATCCCCGCTTCTGTGCATTCTTGAGCTTGGGGAGTGCCGGGGCCGTTGGGGGAGCACTCCACGTAGGGCACTTGGTCGAAAGCTGCCCCGAACAGCTCCTTTTGGTCTTGACAATGGGGGCACCAATAGGCCCCGTACATAGTGCCGCCGATCTGCCGCAGGTGGGCTGCTAACCCTACCGCCAGGGGGCTAGGCGGGGGAACTTGGTTGGCGTACACCCCAATCGTGGTCACCAACGTGAGAAAGGCCACCAGAATGTAGCTGAAGGCCAGCTTGCCCCAATCCAACCAGCGGTGGCCCAGCACGGTCACCAGCCCCAGCCCCGCCACCAAGATAATCGCGGTGGTGCAGTACATGCAGAATTGCCGCAGCACCGCCACCATCAGGTAAAGCATGTACATCTCAAAGGCGGTCATGGCGGAAACCAAGCCAAACAGGGCCGGCCAGCGCCACCGCTTCACCAATGGGAGCCCATCCGGCAGCACCGCCAGCGCCAAGACTCCCAGAAACCCCAGCAGGCCAACAGCCGCGGTCGGGATCCCCAAAAACTCTGCCCAACGGCTGGAGAGCACCAGGTCACACCCCCCATCCCCCGTGCAGAAGGCAGCGGGCTGCTCCGTCAGCTTGGTGTAGGTGAGATAGGCCGTCAACAGGGATCCCAGGCTGGCCAAGATCGCCAAGATCAGACGGGAATGGCGCTGCAGCCAGGTCTCTTCTTGGGCTTTGAGTTTGAGATAAGAAGCCATGGAGTTTCAGGGGTTTCAGCAGTTGGACACCCCCGATTATAGTGGGGTGGAGCTGGGCTCGTCCGTGGGATCCGACGCAGAAGAGCGCACCTGGGCGGCAAACCTGTCTCCCAGCGGATCCAGCTCCCCCAGGGATCCCAGTTTGGAGTCGGAGATAGGCCGGTCGCAGAGGCCCCAACGGCGGCGGAAGTAACGGGCCAGATCTTTTTCTGCCAGGGCCAGGTAGACCGGGCGACCATGAGGGCAAGTGTGGGGATTGGCGGTGCGCTGCCAAGCTTCCAACAGCTTTTGCATCTGCTCCAAGGTCAGCGGGATCCCATTGCGCAAGGCCCCTCGACAGGCCACCGCCACCTGGGCTGCCTGCACATCTTGACAACGGCTGAGCTCTAGCAGGGATCCCTGCACCTCTTCCGGATCTTCCGACTCCAAAGCCAGAGGGATGCGTCGAATGAGATGGGTATTGGGGCCAAAGGGTTCTGGCTCCAGCCCCAACTGCTCCAACCGCTCCAGGGCTTGGGGCGATAGTCCTTGCAGCGTTATGGGCGTCTCCGGTGCTACCAGTTGCCAATGCTGCCGGATGTACTCATAGCGAACTCGCTCGTGGGCCAGGTGTTGCTCCACCAGCCATAACCCCTGGGGGTGCTCCGCCAAGATGTAGATCCGATGCAGTTGGGCCAGCGCCTTGAGGGGGGGCAGGAGAGAAGTTGGGCGGTCAGAGGGAGGAAAACGGCTCTGGAGATCGGGCGAGACTCGATAGACCACCTTGGCCTCGCTGGCCCGGATCAGATGCACAGAGCGGCGGCTGGCCTGCTCGGATCCCAATTGCAGAAGGGAGTGCAGGTGTTGGCGCAACTGCTCCTGGCGGGCCGTCAGATTCTCCAGGTAGAGCTCGCTTTTGGCAGGATGACGGTTCCAATCCACCTGCTCTGGGGGCAGGCGCAGGTGAACAACCACCAGTGGATGACGGTGGCGAGGCAACGCGTGGTGAAAAACCGACTGGATCAGCCGTTGCCAGTCGGGCATCTGCACAAACCGTCCGTTTACGGCCACACGGATCCAATCGGGGTGGGGGCGATGCAGGCGATCCGGCAGGCCCAGCACCACTTCCCAATCGCTATCCCCATCCTGGATCCGCCGATAGCGCAGATCCGTGGGATCCAACTGCGGCAACACCTGCAGCAGCAGATCTTGCAGAGATTTTCCCGGCCAGAGGCTGAGCAGCAATTGCCCTTCCTGATGCACCTGCCAACTGACCCAGGGATGGGCTAGGGCTGCATTCTGCACCAGGGTCAGGAGCGGGCGAGTTTGGGGCAAGGCCCGACGGCGCAGAGGCCAGTCGGCAAACAAATCCGCAACCGTGACCACCGTTCCCAAGGCAGTGGCTGCCGGCTGCTTGTGGATCAGCTCCCCCTGTCGGTCGTAGGCGGCCAGCCAGCCGTGAGCATCAGAAACGTGGCGGGTTTGGATAGCCAGGGATCCCAAGCGGGCCAGGCTGTGCAGGGCTTCCCCACGAAATCCCAGGCTGCGACCTTCCAGTTTGCTGGTGGTATGGCGGCGGGCCACCTGCTCCAGCTCCGAGGCCGGGATGCCGTGGCCGTTATCCCCCACCTGCACCTGCCAGCGAGTCGGCCAGATCTCCACTTGAATGCGGGTGGCCTGGGCATCGAGGGCATTTTCCAGCAATTCCCGCAGAGCAGCCCCCAGAGAGTCGATCACCTCTCCCGCGGCCATCTGGGCAATCCGCTCTGGGTTCAGGGGTTGGATCTGGAACATGACACCCATCCTGCCAATCTGAGGGTCAGGGGCCAACAGAGCCTTAGCTTAACCTTCTCTTGCGGTTTCTGCGGCGGGCAACAGGAGCCTTGCACGCTCTAACCGGTTGAGGTCTGCAGAGGGGGGAAGTGCGCTCGATTTTCCGCTGGCCATTTCTACCGATTCGTTCCAAAGAGGCAATCAAAGCCAGATAAGATTTACATAGGAATAACTTTCATGCTACTGAGGATTTGGCCTCTTCTGATTTTTTGGGTTTCCAGAATATTTTTTGTGTATTGGCAATGTTCTCAACACGGCAGAACTGCAGCAAACTTTGAGCCTTTTATCAGATGCAGATTTTGTGGATGGTGCCCTGACAGCGAGTTGGAATGCCAGGTTTGTCAAAAACAATAGGCAACTGCCCGAGGGATCCCTGCAGCAACAGCAGATTCAGGAGACCATTTCTGCGGCTCTAGATCCCAATTGCCGTTTAGCTTGATCTGGAAGTGGCCCAACGGCAGGAACTGCGTAAACCCCAGCCAAGCACAGCTTCAAAAGGTCGGGCTTTCCCATGAGTAGTATGCAGGGCGTCTTCTACTGCTTATCCAAAAGGGCTCCCGTTTCCGGTTGATGCCAAGCGGCTAAGGTCGAGCCCCTCACAATAGGAAAATGGGCTGGGATCCTTCAGCCCCCGGCAAAGTTGGTAGAATAAAGTCAGCCTTCGCCTTGAACTTGAATTTGGATAGGGACTGGGGTCGACCGTTGGGATCCTCGGCTATGTTCGACAAACTGCTCTTTCCCATCGATAACTCGCGTGAGACCAGCCACGCCTTGCCCTTGGTGGCGGACATAGCACAGCGCTACAAGAGCCAAGTGTATTTGCTTTCTGTGCTGGATGATACGGAGCTTGACCCGGAGCGAGCCGAGCAAGCTCGGCAAAACATCCACAACCTGCTTAAGCAAACGGAGTCCGGCCTGCATCAAATCGGCCTTAGCAACGTCAAGAGTGAGTATCGAGAGGGGAAGGTACCTTTTGTCATCTGTGATGTGGCAGACGAGCTGGAGATCAGCCTGATTGTGATGGGCTGCCGCGGCCTCACCCTATCTGGAGAGGGGCAGAACAACTCCGTGAGCCACCGCGTGATCGATCTCTCCCCCTGCCCGGTGTTGGTCGTGCCCTGAGGAGAGGGATCCCATTGACCAAAAGGCGCGGCAAGCCCCGTCC
>NZ_JANSHS010000388.1:0-1762 GCF_047461695.1 Synechococcus sp. R6-7 | reverse complement strand
CAGCAGTGTTCAGCGTAAATGTATCAGGAAGTTGACAGTCCCCCAATCCACGAAGTCGGCTACCATCCCCGAGCCCAGCAGAAGGCAGGCCAGTACACCGCTGGGGCTGTGACGCAAGCCGTAGGCCATGGCCAAACTGCCCATCCCCCAGGCCCAAAACAAGCCTGCCGCAGATCCCCCAAGCTGAACCCACTGGGCCATCAGGCCAATACAGGCTCCCAGGGTCAGTTCACCGGCTATCAGCAGGGCGCTGCCCAGCCGTCGGGATCCCTGCTGCCAAACCTGGAAGCCAGCCACCTGCAGCCCTACCATGAGGGCCAAGCACCCCCAGGCTCTGGCCCAGCGGGGAATGGCAGCCCAGTTGGCCGCCACAAAGGAGATCACCCCTAGGCCCACCAGAACTGCGCCAAACAGCAGCAGCACCAGGGCAAATCGCCCGCCGGCTGAGCGTTGCAAACTCTCCAGTTGGTAATACTCCCGCAGGCGATCCCGTTGGGCAGGTTCGATCAACCCCTGCTCCACCCAGGCATCCAGCAGGTTGGCCAGTTGGCGGCGGAAACGCTCGCCGGGGTAGGGGGGGCCGGGAGAGGTCATGGCGGGATCCCGACAAGCGAAAGGAGGCTCGGGCGTTAAAGGAGTGGGATCGCTGAGGCGATTATAGTCCCTCACCCCTGGCTCCTCTCCCTCTAGGAGAGAAGGAATTGGGATCCCACTGCCTGAAGCACCCGCTGCAACACCTCTTGATAGCCAGCCACCGGATCCCCCAGATCAAAGCGAAAGAGATCTTTATCCAGCACCCGCGGCTCAGATCCCCCCCGATCCCAAAGACGGCAGGTATCGGGGCTAATCTCGTCGGCTAGCAGGATCTCTCCCTTCTCGTCCAGGCCAAACTCCAGCTTAAAGTCCACCAACTCTAGGCGGCAGCTTCGCCAGAAAGCCTGCAGATGGTTGTTGATGGCCAAAGCCAGGGATCCCAAGCGCTCCACCTGCTCCGGCGTGGCCAGCTGCAATAGGCGGATGTGGTCGGGGGTTACCAAGGGATCCCCCAAGGCATCGTTTTTGTAATAGAACTCCACCAGCGGCGGCTCGATGGGAAGGCCCTGCTCCAGGCCCAGCCGTCGGCAGAGGCTACCCGCTGTGCGGTTGCGCACCACCACTTCCAAAGGCAGGATGTGCAAGGCTCGCACCTGCATCTCGGTGGGGCCGGTTTGGGCCAAGAAATGGTTGGGGATCCCTTGCTGCGCCAGGTAGGCAAACACATGGCTGGAGACGGTGCAATTCACCTCTCCCTTGCCGGCGATGGATCCCCGCTTTTGGGCGTTGAAGGCCGTGGCGTCGTCTTTGTATTGGCAAAGATAAACCCTGGGATCGGCAGTGCGGTAGATGCGCTTGGCCTTGCCCTCGTAGAGCAGCTCTTGGGGGGAGAATGGCATACGCTAACCCCTAGTATCCGGCCAGCCGTCCGCGGATCCCTTGCCAGAAGGTGATGGCCAAGATGCGCAGATCCAGCCACAGCGACCAGTTTTGCACGTAATAGAGATCATACTGGGTGCGGCGGGCAATGCTGGTATCTCCCCGCAGGCCGTGGATCTGGGCCCAGCCAGTCAGGCCGCTTTTCACCAAATGCCGATCAGGATACTTGGGGATCTCCTGGCTAAATTGCTCGACAAAGTAGGGCCGCTCTGGGCGGGGGCCCACTAGGCTCATTTCCCCTTTCAGGACGTTCCACAGTTGGGGCAGCTCGTCCAGGTTGGTGCGGCGC
>NZ_JANSHS010000387.1:0-2639 GCF_047461695.1 Synechococcus sp. R6-7 | reverse complement strand
GCGCATAGCGCGGGTGTCGGGTAGTTTACTTTTATCGGACTGGCGGTTGGGGATCCTCGCTTTGCAGGCGGAGAATTTCGGCCTCAATGCGCTGTTGCAAAGCTTTGCCCTCTTCGGAGCGGATCAAGAGTGTAATGCGGTTGTAGTCGGGCACAGTCATGCCGTGGCGAGTGATGATCTCGGTCGCGGTGCGGATGAATTCTCGCCGGATTTGATCTTTGCTGGCTGGGTCGTTTGTGGCTTGGGAGCGCTTTTGGGCCTCTTGCCGGTGGGGCTCCATCTCCAAGACGATACGGGCGTACATTGTTACCTGCTCATCGCTCAACACCACAGAGGTGGTGGGGGTTTGAGCCACGGCCAGAGAGACAGTGAGCACAGGGATCCAGGTGCAAACCCAGATCAGGCCCACCAGCGCTTTTTGGGCCACGCTTTGGATTGGAAATGCCGTCCACCGTCTCCGACTTGCTTTGCCTGACACCGCTGATGTCTCCCCACCCGCCAACTGTTGCTCAGGTTGCCTAGGGTTTTTGTGAGCTTTCGGCCCCACGCCGGTTCAACACTCTGATGAACCCCGCGGGCTTCGATCCTATCTGCTCCTCTCTGTGAAAGCCCAGGGCGTCGTCCACGCTGACAACTGAGCTTGCTTTTCCATTTGACCGAAAACTGGTCTTTAGGTTCCAGTTCCAGTCCCTTTCCAGCCTATCTGACACCCAGAAGGGAGTGGCCTCTGGGATAATGGGGATGAATCGCTGGTTATTGCCCCTATGAACTTGGAACGTCGCCCGGTTTTCCCGTTTACGGCCATCGTTGGCCAAGAGGAGATGAAATTGGCCTTGCTCCTCAACGTGATCGACCCGCGCATTGGCGGGGTGCTGATCATGGGGGATCGCGGCACGGGCAAGTCCACCACCATTCGCGCTTTGGCCGACCTGCTGCCCCAGATCGAGGTGGTGAAAGGGGATCCCTTCAACAGCCACCCGCGGCAGCGGGACTTGATGAGCGATCAAGTGTGGGAGCGCCTGCAGGCGGGAGAAACGCTGGAAAGCACTTGGATCCAGGTGCCGATGGTGGATCTGCCCTTGGGGGCAACAGAAGACCGAGTGTGTGGCACTCTCGACATTGAGCGGGCCTTAGCTCAGGGGGTGAAGGCTTTTGAGCCGGGGCTACTAGCCAAGGCCAATCGAGGCATCCTTTACGTGGATGAAGTCAACTTGCTGGATGACCACTTGGTGGATGTGTTGCTGGATGCGGCGGCCTCAGGCTGGAACACCGTGGAACGGGAGGGCATTTCCATTCGTCATCCGGCTCGGTTTGTGCTGGTGGGATCCGGCAACCCGGAAGAGGGGGAATTGCGGCCTCAACTGCTGGATCGCTTTGGCATGTTCGTCCAGATCGAAACGGTGCGAGATGCCGCCCTGCGGGTGCGGATCGTGGAGGAGCGCAGCCAGTTCGACGCCGATCCCCAGGCTTTTTTGGCCAAGTATGCCGATTCCCAGCAGCGCCTGCGGGAGCGCATCGAAAAAGCCCAACATCTTTTGCCCAACGTGGCAGTGGATCCCGATTTGCGCTTGAAGATCTCCGGAGTATGTGCGGCTTTGGAGGTGGATGGGCTGCGCGGAGACATTGTCACCAACCGGGCTGCCAAGGCCCTGGCGGCTTTGGAAGGGCGGAGCGAGGTCACCGTCGCCGATATCCGTCGGGTGATCAGCCTGTGTTTGCGTCACCGCCTGCGCAAGGATCCCTTGGAAACCATCGACTCCGGCTACAAGGTGGAAAAAGCCTTCAGCGAAGTGTTCCAGGTGAGCCTAGAGAGCGCCGCCTAGCCCAAGCACTCCGCGCTGCTAGCCCTCACCCCCGGCCCCTCTCCCGGCGAAGGGAAGTTGGGAGCGGCGAACCTCAGCCAAATAGGGCCGCTAACTTGTCGGCAATGGCGGCAATCCAGGCTTGCTCCTGCCGGCTGAAGCTGCGTGGGGTATCGCTCCCCAAAATCAAGCACCCTTTCTGGCCGATGGGCTGGCACAGCACGGCTTGGGATCCGGGGGGCAACAGGCCATCGAACTCGGCGCGGGCCGGGAACAGCTTGAGATCCACCAAATACACGGGCCGCCCCGTCTGCAAGACCCGCTGTAAAACGCTCTTGGGCTGAATGGAGGGCATCTGGCCGGGGTTGGCCAGGATCCCCCGTTGCAGGAGGGTTCGCCCACCCACCCAGATCACCACGGTGCGGGCGGCGGTGGTGCTGAGCAGGGTATGGGAGGCCCAAGCCAGCTCCAGTTTCTCGCTTTCGGAAAGATCGGGATGCCAATCACAGCCGGGGATCCCTTGCAGGGGGGCCGTTTGGGGCGGAAGAGGCTGGATCTGCTGCCACAGCAGGCCGGTCAAGATCAAAACAGCGCTGAGGAGGATCCCCAAGGCATCTGAACGGGACTGGCTGGTAAGCAATTCCGGCGTAAAGGCCAGTCGATTAATAACCAAAAGGACGCTGCCCAAAAGGCCGGTCACCAGAGGCAGCCGCCTCACCCAGCGATTGGGATCCCTGGGGGCTGGAGTGGGTTCAACCGTCAAGGCAGGCTAGGCATAACCTAGAGGAAGTAACGGGAGAGAAGGGAGAAGCTGATACATTTACGCTGAACACTGCT
>NZ_JANSHS010000386.1:0-1431 GCF_047461695.1 Synechococcus sp. R6-7 | reverse complement strand
TTTAGGTGTGGGTGCAGTGTCCTAGTTTGAGTCGAAATGACCATACCGGCATCTTCTGATTGCCGTTTTCCCTCAAAGGATACCCGCCGGCAGGTGTAGACAAGCCAATCCCTCTTGCCTGTTCGCACTTTCTCAATCCCAATTCTGTTGAATTCTATTGGCTCGTCGACCTACAATTCCAATAACACCAAAAAGAGGGAATGAAAAGCTGATCTTCATGCCTGCCTGGCCATGGCCAAAACAACTCAGATAACCGATAAACCCGATCTGTTTGGATTCCTCTATCATCACCCGACGCTCATCCTTGCCATTCTGTTGGGGCCACCTCTCATTTGGTTACTGGTCTTTTACTTGGGGCCGCTGCTGGCGCTGCTGCTGCAAAGTTTTTATCATCTGGATCCCTTTACCGGCCTGATCCTGAGAAAGTTGACTTTGGCCACCTATCGGGAGCTGCTCACTCCTGCCAGCGTGGATATCTTTGTCCGCAGCTTGACTATGGTTTTGGCAGTGACCCTAGCTGCAATTGTGTTGGCTTTTCCTCTGGCTTATACCATGGTCAGACTGGCCTCTCCTCGCTGGAAGGACTTTTTGTACTTGTTGGTGCTCCTACCGCTTTGGTCTAGTTATTTGATTCGGGTTTATGCCTGGAAGTTGATCCTGGCCAAAGAAGGGATCCTCACCTACCTACTCACCCATGTGGGCCTACAGGGCTGGGTGGAAAAGATTTTGCAGTTGCCCGGGATCGGTGGGCCATCGCTGGCTGTATCCAACTTGGGTATTTTCTTGGTGTTTCTCTATGTTTGGCTGCCCTATATGATTCTGCCGATCCAGGCGGCTTTGGAGCGAGTGCCTGATAGCTTAATTGAGGCTTCTGCAGATTTGGGAGCTCAGGGTTGGCAAACGTTCCGCCATGTTACTCTTCCCCTCGCCTTGCCAGGGATCCTGGCCGGGTCGGTCTTCACCTTTTCCTTAACGCTAGGAGATTTTGTGGTGCCTTATTCTCTGGGCAATTCCAGCTATTTCATCGGGCAGGCAGTTCTCGCCTTTCAGGGCACCTCTGGCAACATTCCCTTGGCGGCAGCCTTCACGGTTGTGCCGATGGGGATCATGACCGTCTATCTGCTAGTGGCCAAGCGGCTGGGGGCTTTTGAATCGGTGAGCTGACCCGATCAAGGATTTTTCCAACACATGAGGAGCCAACTGAGCTAGGCTGGTAACTGTTAACGAATGTATCGGGCTGTCCCTATGGTGCTCTTTGGCTTTGGCAAACTTGGCAAGAAACTGTCCCTGCCCAAACCGGAAGAAGCCTTGCCGGGCCGGGCCGAGCCGATGGTGATCGTGAATCGGCATTTTGTCAACGGCAATCCGCTGCAGCCGCCTTTTCCCGAGGGCATGGAGCTGGCCATGTTCGGCATGGGCTGCTTCTGGGGG
>NZ_JANSHS010000385.1:0-5025 GCF_047461695.1 Synechococcus sp. R6-7 | reverse complement strand
AAGTCCTCCCCCGCGGCAATGCGCTCTAAAGGAAGCCGTTCTGGTCTCGTCAGGGATCCGCTCCCGGCGAATCTTGAGTAATCAAAAATCAAAAACTAAAGAGTTCAGGGATCCCTCATGGGATCCCTTTTTGTGTTGGGCGCGAGGCGGCTAGGAAGGGATCCCGTCTCGCAGGCGGGCGCGAATGGCTTGCCAGATCTGTTCAACCAACTGGGGCGGGCTAGTTTCTGACCGGATGGGCACCCGCACATCGGCTTGGGCGTAGAACGGCTCTCGCTCTTGCATCAGCTTGTACAGGGCAGCTTGGGGGTCGGGGGTTTGCAGCAGGGGGCGTTGGCCGGGATCCCGTCTGAGCCGCTGCCAAATCAGCTCGGGGGTCGCATCCAGCCAAACGGTGAGGCCATGGTGCAAGTAGCTCCAATTTTTGGGGCGCAACACAATGCCGCCGCCTGTGGCGATCACCAACCGGGTGTAGCTGCTCAACTGGGCCAACACCTGCGTCTCCAGATCCCGGAAGTAGGCTTCCCCATGCTCGGCGAAGATCTGAGCGATGGAAGAACCCCCCACCTGCTCCACCAGACCATCGGTGTCGAAAAATTGAAAGCGCAACTGGGCTGCCAGCTCCGATCCCACGGTGGATTTGCCGCTGCCCATCATCCCAATGAGATAAACATTTACGCCGCGCAGGCGCTCAACTTCCTCGGGGTGGATCATGGGAAAGGTACCTAGATATAGCCATGCTCGGCCAGAAACTCCAGAGAAACGCTGCTCTCGGGGGGCAGCAAGCCCAGCAATTTTTCCACATACTTGCCCAAAATATCCGCCTCTATGTTGACGGGATCCCCAACTTGGAGCTGAGAAAGGTTGGTCTCGCGGTAGGTTTGGGGGATCACAGCCACCTTGAACCAGCAGCCCCCTTGGCGCACCTCAGCAATGGTCAAGCTCACCCCATTCACCGCCACGCTGCCCTTGGGTACGATGTAACGCCCGATCTCTTCAGGAACCTTGAAGCTCAGCTCCCAGGCGTTGCCAGTGGCGGCTTGATCCCACAGTTGCCCCACCCCATCGATATGGCCGCTGACAAAATGCCCCCCTAACTTGTCTCCTACCCGCAGCGCCGGTTCCAGGTTGACTGTGCGCGGGCCGAGGGATCCCTGGCCCCAAGTCGAGCGCCGCAGGGTTTCCGGCGAAACATCGGCCAAAAATCCATCGGGCAGAATCTCCACCACCGTCAGGCAAAGGCCGTCCACCGCCACGCTATCTCCATAGGCCAACTGAGGTTGCAACCGGGGACAGGTAACCCGTAGCCGTGAAGAATTGATCAACTGGGCTGTGCCCAAACTTCGAACCAGACCCGTAAACATTGCTTTGGCTCCTTAGGTTTTGCCGGCTGCCTTTTTGGCTTTCTGTTTTTCTCGCTCTTTGGCTCGTTTTTCGGCAGCGATTCGCTCTTGTCGGGCTTTCTCTTTCTCTTCAGCGATCTTTTCTAGATAGTAGTGATAGTTGCCCTGGTAGGCGACCAACTCTCCGTTGCGAATCTCTACAATCTTGTTGGCCACTTTTGAGATAAAGTAGCGGTCGTGAGAAACAAGGATCACCGTGCCATCGTAATGCTGTAAAGCTTCTTCCAGCATCTCTTTGGCCGGGATATCTAAGTGGTTGGTGGGCTCATCCAGAATCAGTAGGTTGGCCGGCTGAAGTAGCATTTTCGCCAACGCCAAGCGGGCTTTTTCTCCCCCGCTCAAAGCCGCTACTTTCTTAAAAACGGCGTCGCCGCTGAACAAAAAGCGACCCAACAGCGTGCGCACTTCTTCGTTTTTCCAGTCGGGCACTTCGTCATGGATGGTGTCCAAGACGGTTTTGCTCAGATCCAAAGCCTCTGCTTGATTTTGCTCGAAGTAGGCAGGGATCACATTGTGTGCTCCCAATTTCACAGATCCCTCGGTAGGTTGCTCTAGGCCGGTGATAAGACGCAGCAGGGTGGATTTTCCTGCCCCATTGGGCCCCAGAAAGGCGACGCGATCCCCACGCTCGATCAACAGCTCCGCACCCAAAAACAAAATCTTATCTCCATAAATGTGCGTCAAATTCTCGATCTTCACCACCTCGCGACCACTGCGGGGAGCAGGGGGAAAGCGAAACTTGAGGGTACGCACGTCGCCAATGGGCGCTTCGACCCGCTCGATCTTTTCCAGTTGTTTTTCGCGGCTTTTGGCCTGAGTGCTGCGGGTGGCACTGGCCCGGAAGCGATCGATGAAGGTCTGTTGTCTTTCAATTTCCTTTTGCTGACGTTCGTAGGCAGCTTGTTGTGCCTCTCGCCGTTCAACTTTTTGGAGTAGGTATTGAGAATAGTTACCCAAGTATGTCGTAGAAACTCCTCGCTCCGTCTCCACAATTTGGGTGCAAAGCCGATCCAAAAACTCTCGATCATGAGAAACAATCACCATGGGGATCGTCAAGCTCTTGAGGTAGTTTTCCAGCCACTCAATGGTCTCCAAGTCTAGGTGGTTGGTCGGCTCGTCTAGCAACATCAAATCGGGTTTTTGCAGCAGGATTTTCCCCAGGCTGATGCGCATCTGCCAGCCGCCGCTGAAGGCGCTCACCAACCGATCCCCGTCCTCCGGCTCAAACCCCATTTCCGGCAGGATTTTCTCAATACGCGCCTCCAGTTCATAGCCATGTAAACTCTCAAATTGGCGCTGTAGACGATCTAGGCGGCGCAAAAGGGTTTCCAACGTGTCCGCGTCCGCCTGCTCCATCTGTTGGGTGATTTGGGCAATTTCTTGGTGAATGCGGTTTTCCTCTTGAAAGACTGTCCAGAACTCTTCTCGCACCGTTCGGGCGGGATCCACTCCAAATTCTTGGGTGAGATAGGCGATGCGCAGGTTGGCGGGGCGGATCACCTCGCCGCTGGTCGGTTCTTCTTGCCCGCAGATAATCTTGAGCTGGGTGGTCTTTCCGGCCCCGTTTACTCCCACTAGGCCGACGCGATCCCCAGGCTTAACTTCCCAGTTCACATCCTTGAGCACCTCACCGGTGGGATAGATTTTGCTAATGTGTTCCAGTCGCAGCATAATGCTCCTTGGGGATCGGGACCAATTGGAGAAGTGTGGCGTTTTCTTTACATTCTTTACTCGATTTTACGTATTCTTGGGATCCCTGTCCATGGATCCTGAGCAATTTCTGCTTGATTTCTCCCTCTCATTGATCTTGCCGGGATCCACGACAGCGTTTAATATTTCTGGTTTGCCTTCAGAAGTGCCTGCTGAACCCTGTTCGATCTTTTTTCATGTCTTCAGGGCTTGTTTGTCGGTACCCTTAGTATGGACTCTTTTGCCAGAAGCCTTGTGAGGCTTCTCTAAGGCTTAAACGACCTCTAATGCCAGCGGGGAAAAGCCAGTTCCTGAGAGAGATTGAAGTAGCCGGTCGTGATGACAATGAGGAAGGTTGATCGGATAAGTTTTCAGTGTATGGGATGCTTACTTCGTCTCTTGTTTCTGAAATCCCCGGCAACCTATTTTTCTCTTTTGGGCATGTCCTAATGAGCTATCAATCCATTGACATTAGCAGTCAGCCCAGACAAGTTATGGTCTCTTGAGTTGACTTCTTATCTAACATAAAACCTTTGTTGATTTTGACAGGAAAGCCAATGGCGACGGGGATCAACTCAGAAGGACACTACGCCTTGGCTTGATCCTCGAGGGAACGGGGGGATCCCTGAAACAGGGCAGGATGACCTGTTCTGCCTCCCTGAACCGACAGAGGATTTTGTCTGTGGGCAGGCGGCTGTTGGGCCAGAAGCCGCTTCACCTCTGCATTAAGCTGACTTTCGTTGAAGGGCTTGGTCAAGTAGGCGGTTGCCCCCGACCATTTGCCGCGGATGCGGGCCAGCAGACCATCGCGAGCGGTAACCATCAGGATGGGAAGGGACTTAAACTCTTCTAAGCTGCGCACAATGCGGCAAAGCTCCAGACCATCGATCCCCGGCATGGCGATATCCATCAACAACAGGTGGGGCCGATGCTGAAACAACAAAGGAAGCACCTCGGCGGGGTTGCCCGTTGTAATCACCTGATAGTTGGGCAAATACTGCCGTAGGATTTCCTGCATCACCACGCTGTCGTCCACCGCCAAGATGGTTATCGGGTTGTGGCGCTTGGTCTGCAGCAGCTCTTGGGGTGTTTGTAGGCTGACCAAACCTTTTTTCGCCCAGGAGGCAAAGAGATTGGCCACCTCCAGCCGATCCCGGCACAGCTTCTTGGCGATTGCTTCCAGCGACTGGCCATCTTTGGTGAGGGTGTGGAGCTTCTGTCGTTGCTCATCGGTGATGCGGTAGCGGTTGACCCGTTCCCAATTGACCACCGGCACCGCCAGCATAGTTGGGATCGCCACCTTCAAATCTGCCCAGCGATCGTGGCGCCGGGCGGCTTCTTGCAGCAGCGGCTCCAACTCAAACCCGCCAATGGGGGCCTCTTGGGCGACCTGCTCCTGCACCTCAAAGTAACAGGTGCCTGCCCGTTCGAATAGGTAGCGGTCGAAATCGGTAAGCAGGTTGAGCCACAGGGCATCTTCCAGCTCCCCCGGCTTGAGCAGGCCCAATTGCGTGATAGCCTCCAGCAGCTCAGGTAAGGAATGGTCTTTCATCAAGCGCTCTTGCACCACCGAGATGGCCCGCTGTGGCCATTCCAAGTTGAGGCGAGGAATAAAGCGGGAGAGTCGTTTCAGCAGGATTTGCGTGTTGAGGGGTTGATCGGCAGAAAAAAGCAGCCTGCCGTGGTAGTAGGTCAACACCCAGGGTTCCGCACCCTCAGAGGGATCCAGTCCCTTGAGGTGAATGTGCAGATATCCAGTGGTAAACCGCCAACCTTGCTGCCTGAGCAGTGGCGCAAGTTCCTCCGAGCCGAACACAAAACGGGACATGCAGCGTTCTCCGGGCCAACTTCTTCAGGCCAAATGAGCAGCGATTCACCTCAGCCACACGCTCAAACCGTCGAAAGGAGAGCATGACTCTAGTCAATAATAAGC
>NZ_JANSHS010000384.1:0-3724 GCF_047461695.1 Synechococcus sp. R6-7 | reverse complement strand
GGGGGGAAAGGGTAGAGCTCGTAGAGCTGCCGCACTTGGTTGAGGATTTGTTCGGCGCTGGGGGAGTTGGGCTGCATGGACTATCTGTTGGAGCCAGCAAGACTATAGTGACAATATCCCCCTCCCAAACTCCTGCTGAGCCTACTGTTATGAAAGTGCTTCGCACTGCCAGCGCAAAAACTTCTTCTCATCCTCTGCAAACCGGCCTCACCTTCGACTGGATTAGGCTGACGGCTGAGCTCAAAAAGATTCTGGATCCCCAGCGGGTGATCAGCAAGCCGGAGGAGCTGCTGGTTTACGAATGCGATGGGCTGGTCAGCTACCGGCAAAGGCCGGCGCTGGTGGTGCTGCCCCGCACAACAGAAGAGGTAGCGCAGGTGGTGAAGCTGTGCAGCCGCTACCAGGTGCCCTTCGTGGCGCGGGGATCCGGTACGGGCCTCTCAGGGGGAGCCCTGCCGGTGGAAAATAGCGTCGTCATCGCCACCACCCTGATGAAGCAGATCCTGGAAATCGATCTGGACAACCGCTGCATGGTGGTGCAGCCGGGGGTTATTAACACTTGGATTACCCAGGCCGTGGCCGCCCAAGGCTACTTTTATGCGCCGGATCCCTCTAGCCAGTCGGTTTGCTCCATCGGAGGTAATGTGGCGGAGAACTCCGGCGGTGTCCACTGCCTCAAGTACGGCGTAACAGCCAACCACATTCTCGGCCTGACGGTGGTGCTGCCGGATGGGGAGGTGGTGCGCTGGGGGGGTAAGCTCCCGGAGATGCCCGGCTACGACTGGGTGGGGCTGTTTGTGGGATCCGAGGGCACCCTGGGCATTGCCACCGAGATTACCCTGCGCTTGCTCAAGGCCCCGGCTCAAGTGCAGGTTTTGCTGGCAGACTTTGACAGTGTGGAAGCGGCGGGATCCACCGTCTCCGACATCATTGCTGCCGGGATCATCCCCGCCGGCCTGGAGATTATGGACAACTTCAGCATCAATGCCGTGGAGGATGTGGTGCAGTTGGGCTACTATCCGCGGGATGCGGCGGCCATTTTGCTGGTGGAGGTGGATGGGCTGGAACTGGAGGTGGAAGAAGCCGGCCAACAGGTGAGGGCGCTGTGCTTCAAAAATGGGGCGCGACAGGTGCAGGTCGCATCCGACCCGGAAGAGCGGGCGCGGGTGTGGAAAGGACGTAAGGCAGCATTTGCCGCCATGGGCAAGCTCAGCCCCAACTACTATGTCCAGGATGGGGTGATCCCCCGCAGCCGACTAGCCTTTGTCTTGAAGGAAATCGAGCGCCTCAGCCGCGAGTACGGCTATCCGGTGGCCAATGTGTTTCACGCCGGCGATGGCAATCTGCATCCCCTGATCCTCTACGACGAGTCGGTGCCGGGATCCCTGGAGCAGGTGGAGAAACTGGGGGGCGAGATCCTTAAGCTCTGCGTGCGCTTGGGGGGCAGCATCTCCGGCGAACATGGCATCGGGGCAGACAAACGCTGCTACATGCCGGAAATGTTTACGCCTGCGGATCTGGAGAGCATGCAATGGGTGCGGCAGGTGTTCGACCCCCAGCACATCGCCAACCCCGGCAAGATCTTTCCCACCCCCCGCACCTGCGGTGAGTCAGCCCACGCCCACAGCCAACCAGAATGGCAAGGGATCCCAGTCTTTTGATTTTGAAAGTTTGAAGGTGCTCCGAACCGCTGGCGTGATGGGAATAGCCCTCAGGCTGGGATCAGCCGGCTTGGCGTTGCTGCTGCAGCTCGGCAAAGGCTCGACAGAAGTCTTCCTGTCGGATGACCAGGGTTTTGGCATCCACCGTCTCGGAAGTGGCGCGGTGGCGGCGGATGGCGGCAATGGCGGCGCGGTTGCTGAGCAGGGCCAGGTCGGCACCACTCCAACCTTCGGTCTGCTCGGCCCACCCCTGTAAGTCCACATCAGGCCCCAGGGGACGCTTGCGGTTGTGAACGGCCAAAATTTCCCGTCGCCCGCTGCGATCCGGCAGCTCCACGCTCAGGTGCAGCTCCAACCTGCCGGCCCGGGTGAGGGCGGGATCCAAACTGGCTTTGCGGTTGGTGGCGGCCACCACCAATACCCCTTGGCTGGGGCGGATCCCGTCCAGCTCTGCCAGCAGCTGCCCCAGAACGCGGTCGCTGACCCCACTATCCCCGGAGTAGCTTCCCCGCGCCGGGGCGAGGGTGTCGATCTCGTCGATGAAGATGACACAGGGGGCGCATTGGCGGGCGCGGGCAAAAAGTTCCCGTACCGCCTGCTCGGAGGATCCCACCCATTTGCTCAAGAGCTCCGGGCCGGAGACGGCAATGAAGTTAGCCTTGGCCTGGGAAGCGATGGCTTTGGCCAACAGGGTTTTGCCGGTGCCAGGGGGGCCGCTGAGGAGGATG
Source organism: Synechococcus sp. R6-7 (assembly GCF_047461695.1). Lineage (NCBI taxonomy): Bacteria > Bacillati > Cyanobacteriota > Cyanophyceae > Synechococcales > Synechococcaceae > Synechococcus > Synechococcus sp. R6-7. The sequence continues at coordinate 1,335 of NZ_JANSHS010000384.1, read as the reverse complement.
CCCTTGGGCGCTTGGGCCTGAGCCTGCTCGTACAACTCAGGGTGCAGCAGGGATCCCTCGATGGCCTCTTGCAAAATCTGCTTGGCGTGCTCCAGGCCGCCAATTTGATCCCAGCTCACCTGCGGGGATTCAATCTCCACCGAGCGCAGCACCGCCGGCTTCACCTGTTGCAGAGCCTGTTGAAAATCCGCTGCGGTTACCGTCAGGGACTCGGGGATGGGGGATCCCAAATCGGGCACCTGCCGCCGCAAAGCCGCATAGGCTGCTGCCTGGCACAGGCCCCGCAGATCTGCCCCCACAAAGCCCAGCGTCTGATCCGCCAGGCTGTCCAGATCCACATCCTCCGCCAAGGGCATGCCGCGGGTGTGGATGGCCAGGATCTCCCGCCGCCCCTCCCGGTCCGGCACCTTGAAGATCACCTCCCGATCAAAGCGCCCCGGTCGCCGCAGAGCCGGATCCAGAGCCTCGGGCCGGTTGGTGGCTGCCAGCACCACGATCCCCTTTTGGGCCACAAACCCGTCCATCAGCCCCAGCATCTGGGCCACCAGGCGTTTTTCCACCTCCCCCTCGACAGTGGCGCGGTTGGGCACTAGGGCATCGATTTCGTCAATAAACACCAGACAGGGAGCCGATTTGGCTGCCTTTTCAAACAGTTGCCGCAGGCGCGCCTCCGCCTCGCCGTAGTACTTGCCGATCAGCTCCGGGCCGACAATGGCGATGTAGTTCACCCCCAGGCTCTCGGCCAGGGCGCGGGCCGTCAGGGTTTTGCCGGTGCCGGGGGGGCCTACCAACAACACGCCGCGGGGCGGATCCAACCCCAGCTTGGCCAGCAGATCGGGCCGCTTGAGGGGGATCTCCACCATCTCCCGCAGCGCTTGGAGCTGTTCCCTCAGTCCCCCCACATCCTTGAGGCGTGGCCCAGCCCAAGACTCTGGGCGGTCGGCAGAAGTTGCTGGCGGGTCGGGCACAGCGGCCTTGGACGGTTCCTGGAAGCGAACCGCAGACATCACTTGGGGCTCGCTGCTCCAGGGGGGATCCCCCGTTTGGGCAGGGCTGCGGCGGCGGGGGATGGAGCCGGAAGGGGGAATAGAACTGCCCAGAGGACGGGCCTGGATGCGGACTTCGGTTCGCAGCTCTCCACTTTGCTTTTTCTCGTCCAGCTTCTGAGCCAGCTCGATCAACTGCTCAATGCCCTGTACAAAGTCACTTAAATTGGCCATAGCCGGGATTTTCCATCCACACAAGTTATCTGCAAATTGACCCGCCAGAGGTGCTAACTCATCCCCTGCCTGGCCAGCTCAGGTGAGGAGAGCATGACTCTAGTCAATAATAAGC
>NZ_JANSHS010000383.1:0-2602 GCF_047461695.1 Synechococcus sp. R6-7 | reverse complement strand
GGACGGGGCTTGCCGCGCCTTTTGGTCAATACAGCTGCGTCTTGACTCCGCTATGGTGGCGCTATGGTGAATAGAGGGGTGGGAGGATGGGTTGAGAGCGGCGATGGCAACAACAGACGTGACGGTGGTGGTGAAGATCGGCACCTCCAGCCTGACAGATACTCAGACCGGCTTGTTGCGTCTTTCGGTGTTGGGGCCGCTGGTGGAGGTGCTGACCCACCTGCGCAGGCAGGGGTATGCGGTGATCTTGGTCTCCTCTGGGGCGGTGGGGGTGGGCTGTGCTCGCCTTGGCTGGCGGCAACGACCGACGGCTATTGCCGAGAAGCAGGCGGTGGCTGCGGTGGGACAGGGGCGGTTGATCCGCCTTTACGATGACCTCTTCTCGGCTCTGAACCAGCCAATTGCCCAAGTGCTGCTCACCCGTGGCGATCTGGTGGAGCGCAACCGCTACGTGAACGCCAATCGCACGTTTGCCCAATTGCTGCAGATGGGGGTTATTCCCATCGTCAACGAAAACGACACGGTGGCGGTGGAAGAGTTGAAGTTTGGTGACAACGACTCGCTTTCGGCGTTAGTGGCCAGCATGGTGCAGGCCAAGTGGCTTATCCTGCTCACCGATGTGGACAAGCTCTATTCGGCTGACCCCAACCGAGATCCCTCTGCCCAGCCCATTGAGCGGGTGTTGCCCGGGATCCCGCTACAGGTGAAGGCCGAAGCCCAGGGGAAAAGCGGCTGGGGCACCGGCGGCATGGCCACCAAACTGACCGCTGCTCAAATTGCTACAGCTGCAGGGGTAACGGTGGTGATCACCAATGGCAAACGGCCTGAGCAGATCCCGGCAATTCTGGCCGGCGAGGCCATCGGCACCCGCTTTGATCCGGCTCCTCAGCCCGCCAGCGCCCGCAAGCGATGGATTGCCTACGGCCTCATCCCCGAGGGATCTTTGACTTTGGATGAGGGGGCGGTACGAGCGGTGTGCGAGCAAGGGCGCTCGCTGTTGCCGGCAGGGATCACAGCCATTTCTGGGGAGTTTGAGGCGGGGGCTGCCGTGCGCCTGTGCGATCCCAGCGGCCAGGAGGTGGCGCGGGGCCTGGTGAACTACAGCGCCGAGGAGCTGCGGCAGATTAAGGGCAAAAAAACCGCCGAGATTCCCCGCATCCTGGGCTACGAAGGGGTTGATACTGCCGTCCACCGGGATAACTTGGCCTTGCTCAATTGAGGCCATGGGTGAGGCCATGGGGGCGAGTCCAGGCGCGGTGCTCTGCACCACTAGCACGAATGGCTACAACGGCGGGATCCCAACGCCTATTCTTCCAACTGCCAGGGATCCTGAGCCAGCACCTCATCGAAAACCCGCGGGGGGCGCACGGCCATCAGCACCTGGCCCAACAGGGGAGAGGAGGGCGAGTCTTCTATCCACTCCACCGCCAGGGATCCGGCCCGATCCACCAGGAAAAATCCCGCCATCTGAGCTCCCTCCCAAACCCGAGCGGCGCGATCGACCACCAGCAAAACCGGATCCTGTTCTTCACCGGCAGGCACCGGCAAACCCAACAGGGATCCCAAAAGCCGGTTTTCCACCTGAAGGATCACCGGATCCCCGGCCTTTTGAATCACCGGCCAAGCAGGCAAGGCCATCCAAGTCTGCTCCGCCGGGCTGTTGACCCAGCCAAAGGGCCCTTGCGGCTCGCTGGGGGGGATCCCTTCCCAGGCGGCAGTTGCAAGAGGCAGGGATCCGGCCACCGGCAGCAGTCGCGGCAGATCTTCTTCCAGGCGAAACACCGACAGCTTGGGCAAAACGCTGCGTTGGGGGCGGGAGCTGGTGGCAATCGTGGACAAGAGCTGCTCCACCTGTCGGCGGGCTGTATCACTGTGGACATACTGAAACGCTCGACCGATAGCCCGAGTTCGCTCCTGCAGATCGCGGGTTTGCTGGGCCGTCCGCCAGGCTTGATAGGCCACCGCATCGCCGGGGTGATCCGTAAACCCTTCCGGGAGCTGCTGGAGCTGGGCATAATTTTTCACCGCGCGGGCGATCTCGTGAGCATCATCGGCATGCAAATGGCGACTGAAGATGAATTCCGCCACCCGAACCCGATCCTGTGGAGAGAGAATGCGCAACTCGTAGAGGATATCGCTACCTTTGTGGGCAAAATGCTCCAGAACTGCTGGGCTGGCTCCTGCTTTGGCTATCCCTTCGTAAACTTGGGCCGCAACAAGGATCTGGTTTTGGTGAATGGGCTCAAACCCAGTTGCCTCGAAGATGGCCTGGGGAGTCATTTTCTGTCGTTGCAAAGCTTGACAGGCCTTGGCCCAATCCAGCCACCGGCCCTCTTTGCGGCGCAGCCGCTCTACCAACAAGCTGGGATCCTCCTCCACAGCAGCAGGTTCCGGCAGATACTGACTCATGCTTGTTCTCCAACAGGCTGGACAGATCACCACTCCCCTGGTCCACAGCCCAGCAGAGCTGGCCGGGCATCTGGCCAAACTTGATCTTCAAACTTGATCTTAGGGCTGATAGCGGTTCTGGCCGAGTCCGGTCGCGACAGCGGAACGGAGTCCTTGGCGAAACTCTAGGTTGTGTTGATCTTTCATTTGAGCC
>NZ_JANSHS010000382.1:0-946 GCF_047461695.1 Synechococcus sp. R6-7 | reverse complement strand
GGTGCCAGGCCCACCACCCTAACCCAATCAAGAGGAACCCAATCAATAGGGGGGTTGGCTTCCGTCAAGCCTCTCTACCTGAAAGCTGACACCATTGGGTGAAGGCAAGCTAGTGAGGTAACAGTTTTGTCGACCATTAGCTTGCCATGTTACCTGCTCTACACCAGTTGGCTCGTTCTGCCAGAGCGGTCTTCGTGTACGGCATGGGAGAGGGGGGGATGTAATCCAACTTCACGATCCCTATCCGTAGTTACTCTTGGCATCTATCGACATCTAGCAGCAGCAGTGAGCTTGCAGTCGGGGTTACGAGGGATCCTCAGCCCACAGGTGATCGACGAACCGAGGGGAGTGGGAGAATCCCTGGCGGACACGGAGGCTTTGATCCAGGTTTGGCATGGACGCGGGGAGGGGCAAATTTACATCTGGGTCAGGTTCCATGCTCCTTATTCTGGCCATCCTGAGAGTTTTGTCCAGGGATCCGCTCTAGCCCAAAGGTATGGAGTGGGGCTGCACACCCACTTGGCGGAAACTCGCCGGGGAGTGGAAACTCTACAGGCTCGCTATGGATTGACCCCGGTGCAGTGTTTGAAACGCTGGGGATCCCTGAGTGCTCAGACCTTGGCCGCCCACTGTGTGCATGTGGGGGCTGAAGAAATCGAATCGAGGAGATGCGGTTGGCGGTGTTTCTGCAGCGGTTGGGATCGGGGGATAGAGCTGCTCTGCCGGCGCAACAGGCTTTGTGGATGGCTACACAAGGCAGTGCCGCCTGTCTGGGTCTGGAAGGGGAAATCGGCAGCTTGGAGGTGGGCAAAAAAGCGGATTTGATCTTGCTGGATTTGCGCGTGGGCACCGCTAACCGCTATGCCAAAAAGCTCGCCACCTGCTTGTGAGAACCTGTGGGCTGCATTTTGACCGTGACTGATACATTTACGCTGAACACTGCTGA
>NZ_JANSHS010000380.1:0-8310 GCF_047461695.1 Synechococcus sp. R6-7 | reverse complement strand
GTGCGGGGCTCCTGCGATTTCTAGCTGACAAGCGGCCAACAAACCCTTCTCTCAAGTTCCCCAGAAGCTCTACTAGCTTAGCTTTAGGGTTGGCTCTCCAGGATCTGGACAAGGGGGAACGACCGCTCCCACCCAAATTAGATCCTCTAACCCATCAACTAGTTATCCAACTATTTATTAATGTCCTCTGGGCGTTGGGGCAGACTCTCTCCTGAGGATCCCTGGGGACGAATGAGCTCGATCGGCAGGCCATCGGGATCGGCGATGAACGCCACTTCATAGACCTGGCCCCCAATTTGCTGGAGCTGGGGCGGCAGCAGCAGGGTAAGGGGCACTTGCGCTCGCAAATGTTCTAGGTAGTTGGCCAGGGATCCCCATTCGGGGCCCACCTCAAAAGCGGGGTGATAGTAGCCCACATAGTGGGGATCCCCAAAGGGATCCGGGGCAGGATGGGGCTGCGGCACTTGCATCAGCTCCAAACGCCCCCAGGGGCCGCGCATCCAGCAGGCCAGCGTGATCCCGGCAGTAAAGCGTTCTTCCACCGCAAAGCCCAGCCCCTCGTAAAAAGCGATGGAGCGGAAGATATCGGCGGTGCGAATGGAAAAATGGTGTAGTTTCATCGTCCTGCAAAGCAGCCAGATGGGGCCAGACCGCTCGGATCATCGCCGATGACGGCTGGTCAAGCGCAGGTAGACTTGCTACGCTCCAGAAAAGTAGGCTGTCTATCTTAAGCACCTCTTGCAGTGTATGCTGGCCCGCCCAATCCTTGGGGCGGGAAATGCGACAACCTAAGCCGATTGCTGCCAACCTCAATTATGCCTAAGCTGGTCATTGTCGAATCTCCCACCAAAGCCCGTACCATCCGTGGGTTCTTGCCTGCGGGGTATGAGGTTCAGGCCTCGATGGGACATGTGCGGGATCTCCCCGATTCGGCATCTGAAATTCCAGAAGAATTGAAAGGAGAAGAGTGGAGCCGCCTGGGGGTCAATGTCCACGCCGACTTCGAGCCCCTCTACGTCATCCCCAAGGACAAAAGAAAGGTGGTCAAGGAGCTGAAGGAAGCGCTCAAGAAGGCGGACGAGCTGATCCTGGCCACCGACGAAGACCGCGAAGGGGAAAGCATTAGCTGGCACTTGCAGCAGGTGCTGCAACCCAAAGTGCCCACCCGCCGCATGGTGTTCCACGAGATTACCCGCGAGGCCATTCAGGAGGCGCTGCAAAACTGCCGTGAGGTGGATGAACAACTGGTGCGTGCCCAGGAGACCCGCCGCATCTTGGATCGCCTGGTGGGCTATACCCTGTCGCCGCTGCTGTGGAAAAAAATTGCCCCCAAACTCTCGGCAGGGCGGGTGCAGTCGGTGGCGGTCAAGCTTTTGGTGGATCGAGAGCGGGAGCGGCGCGCCTTCAGAAAAGCCTCCTACTGGGATCTCAAAGCGGAGCTGCAGCCCAAAACGACCGTCGCCGGCCAGCAGGCTGTCTTTCCAGCAGAGCTGGTGAGCTTGGGTGGCAAACGCCTGGCCAATGGGCAAGACTTCGATCCCAGCACCGGCCAGCTCATTGCCGGGCGGGATGTGGTGTTGTTGGATCAGGCCCAGGCCGAGGCCCTGCGGGATCGCTTGCTGGGAAAAGCCTGGATCGTCAGCTCTGTGGAAGAGCGCCCCTCCACCCGCAAACCTGCCCCTCCCTTTACCACCTCCACCCTGCAGCAGGAGGCCAACCGCAAGCTGCACCTGTCGGCCCAGCAGACGATGCGCATTGCCCAAAAGCTCTACGAAGAGGGCTACATCACCTACATGCGCACCGATTCGGTCCACCTGTCGGAGCAGGCCATCCGCGCTGCCCGCGCCTGCGTGGAGTCGATGTACGGCAGAGAATATCTCAGCCCCGAGCCCCGTCAGTACACCACCAAAACCAAAGGGGCGCAAGAAGCCCACGAGGCCATTCGTCCTGCCGGATCGGAGTTTCGCCTGCCCAGCCAAACCCCCCTCTCCGGCCAGGAGCTGGCCCTCTACGACCTGATCTGGAAGCGCACCGTCGCCAGCCAAATGGCCGAGGCGCGGCAAACCCACACCATCGTACTCATCGCCGTAGACGATGCGGTGTTCCGGGCCAGCGGCAAGCGCATCGATTTTCCCGGCTTTTTCCGCGCCTATGTGGAGGGATCCGACGACCCAGAGGCGGCTTTGGAAGATCGGGAAGTGCATCTGCCTCTGTTGCGGCAGGGGGATCCCCTCCGCTGCCAGAAGCTGGAACCCGTTGCCCACGAAACCCAGCCTCCAGCCCGATATACGGAAGCCTCCTTGGTCAAGGTGTTGGAAAGTGAGGGCATTGGCCGCCCCAGCACCTACGCCACCATCTTGAATACGATCATGAGCCGTGGCTACGTCAGGCCGATGGGGAATGCCCTCGTGCCCACCTACACAGCTTTTGCAGTCACCGAGCTGCTGGAAAAATACTTTCCCAACCTGGTGAATACCCGCTTCACTGCCGAGATGGAGCAAACGCTGGACGACATTGCTTCTGGACAGGCGGAGTGGTTGCCCTATTTGCGCCATTTCTTCTTGGGCGAGCAGGGTCTTGAGGGACAGGTAAAGGCCCGCGAGTTGGAAATTGACTCCAGCCTGGCCCGCTCCATCCATCTGGAGAACCTGCCTGTCAAGATCGGCATTGGCCCCTATGGCCCCTATGTAGCAGTTGAAACTGAGTCTGGAGAGGTGCGCGCCAACTTGCCGGAGGATATTCCCCCCGCCGATCTGAGCCCAGAACACATTGCGGAGCTAATCCAGCGGAAGCAAGAAGGCCCCAAGCCCATTGCCTTTCACCCGGAAACCCAGGAGCCAATCTATGTGATCCCGCAGGGCCCCTACGGCCCCTATGTGCAATTGGGAGAAGTTTCTGAGGACAACAAAAAACCCAAGCGCACCTCCCTGCCCAAAGGGTTGAAACCGGATCAGGTCACGCCAGAGATTGCCTTGGGGTTGCTGAGCTTGCCTCGCACCTTGGGGGAACACCCGGAATCGGGGAAAAAGGTGCAGGCCGGTATTGGCCGCTTCGGCCCCTACGTAGTCTGTGATGGCGATTTCCGCTCTCTGCCCGCCGAGGAGGATGTGCTGACCATCAGCCTGGAGCGGGCGCTGGAGCTGCTGGCCCAGCCCAAGAAAAGCCGTGGGCGCGCCTCGGCCAAGCCGCTGCGGGAGCTGGGATCCCATCCTGAGGATGGTGAGCCGGTTCATCTGCACGACGGTCCCTATGGGCTGTATGTCAAACATGGCAAGGTCAATGCCTCTTTGCCCAAAGGGATCCCTGCCGAAGCGGTTACCCTGGAAATGGCCCTGCAGGTGCTGGCTGAAAAAGAAGTCTCTTCTGCAGAGGTCAAGGGGAAAAGCCGCTCGACCGGCAAAGCGGGCTCCTCGGTCAGTAAAACCCAAGCCAAAACTGCCTCCAGCAGCCCTACAGCCCAGCAGGCCGGAAATGCTGTGCCGCAGAAGCGGCGTAAAGCACAAACCACTTCCACCGGCGGCGGGATGGCCAAAGAGCCGCAAGCCCAAGCGAATGGGTCAGCTCAGGTTGGATCCCGTCCCACCATTGTGAAGATCACCCCCAAAGCCCCCGCCTGAGGTCAGCTTCTTGGGGTGCGATGGCCCAAGGTCGCCTGCTCAAGGTGACTCAGGGATCGGCTATGTAGCAGCTTTGCTGACGAAACAACTGCTTCAAGGGCCGCAAGCAGCGGCCACGGCGGCTTCCTGATTGGCAATGCACCCGCATCGCTTCTGCAAACGGCAAGGGATCCTGCTGCTGGCGCTTGGGAATCTGGGCGTGTTCCAGCTCACTGCAGTAGCAGTAGGCAGGATGGCGACGATGGGGGTGTGCAAGGGACACGGGAGTAAATGAGAGTTGGAGTCGGGGCCAACAGCCTTCAGCTCAACGTTATCACCTGGGTGCCGGGGAAGTAGTGATTGAGAATTTGCGGCGCCGTGTAGCCCTGCTCGGCCAAGCCGCGGGATCCCCACTGACACAGTCCCACCCCATGGCCGGCCCCACGATAGGTGAAAAGGTACACTTCCTGCTGGCCGGGCTTTGGTTGGAGACGTTCCCACGTGAAGCGGTTGCTGGGGAGGATCCCCCAACCCAGGGTTTGGCCAAGGCGCAGCACAAACTCTTGGCCGGTCAACAGTTGGGATCCAACGCGGATGCGCAGGGGGCGACCCCAGGGATCCGACTGCACAATCTCCAGATCGCCGTTGCCGAAGGCTGGCTCCAACTCCCGTCGGCTGAGCCGGACGCTGTGAGGGCCATAGAAGGGAGAGGCGCGACACCCGTCACAGATCACCCCTTGTAGGTAGGGGCGGGCGGGTGGGGCAAAAATATCCTGATTGGCGCTGGTGTGGCCCCCACAGGTGGAGTGAAACAGAACCTCTATCGGCTGGCCGGCATGGGTTAGGATCTGCCCTCGGGTTGCCCGCACCGCAGCAGTGGTCGCCGCCGTCTCATAGGCCAGGCCACCATAGAACTGGTGGGCGGTGGAGTCTTGCAATGGCCTTATCGGGGCAGAGGGCCATTCTCTTCTGGGGCCGGGGCACAGATGGGGAACGGCCAAGGTACGGGCCAAGATGGCTTGCGCCTGCAAGGCGGCAGCTGGCCAGTCGGCGGGCATTTCGCTGGGCACCAAAGCCAGCAGATAGTCTTCCAACTTCACCCAATTCACCAGATGCAGGCGACCTAAACCCTTGGGACGAATCTGTACCCAGCCCCGATAGCGACGCTCCTCCCCTGCGAGGGAGCGCAGAGCTCCCCCCTGTAGCCAAAGGGATCCCTGGTAGCGACGAGGCTGTCCCGGCCCGGTCAGAAGGAGCTCTTGGCGGCGCACCTGTAACTTCCAGGTGCCTGTTGGAAAAGGCTGCTGATTTAAAAAAAAGGGCCCATCAGCTCCAACTCGGCCAAGGGATCCGCACTCCAGCGGCTGAACAGCTCCACGGCCAGCCAATCTCCGCGCCCGGACGTTTGGGCCTGCCGAGAGCCTCCCCAAACAGCCCACAGGGATCCCAGCACCATCGCCCCCAACTGTCGTCGCCGCATAGGCCCCATCCGGGCATCCTCTATCGATAGACCATTCCCCCAGAAATACTGTCAAGATGAGCTGGCCAGCAAGGGATCGTATCCCAGTTGCTGGGTAAGCCGGGCGCGGGCCAATTCCCGATATTCCCAAAAGTGTTCTCCTGCGGCGCAGAGGCCCAAATACAAGTTCAGCAGGCTCGGTTTCTGTCGCCAAATCGTCCATAGCTGCCGCCAAAATTGGGCGCGGATTTCGGGATGAAGGATCCCTTGCCGCCAGATGAGTTGTAGAAGCAGGTGGATCCCTTTGCGAAGGGGCAGCTTCATCATTTGCCGTCGGCCATCTTTGATGCCGATATTCAGGCACTGTTGCAGGCAGCGAGATAAATATCGCGCAGGATCATACAGTTTCCAAAAACTTTCCAGATACTCTCGGGCAATCTCCGATAGAGAACGGGTGGGAATGAAATTCATCAGCGTATTTTGATCGCCGAACTCAGTCACGCCGATCCCTTCCAGCAACCGTTCCTCTTTCTTCAAGCGATTCCAGAGCTGTGTGTTTGGCAAAGCCTGTAAAATGCCCAGCATTGGCTGAGGAATACCGGTTTGCTCGACAAAAGCCTGAATGCGCTCCCCTGCTCCTGGCCGCTCTCCATCAAAGCCCAGAATAAACCCAGCATAGATCAGCAGTCCAGCATCGTTGATCTTGCGACAGGCCTCCACCAAAGGGTGGCGGGTATTCTGGAGCTTTTGGGTCATCTGTAAGCTGTCTTGGTCTGGAGTCTCAATGCCCAAAAAGACAGCATAGAAACCCGCCTCTACCATTAACCTCATCAGTTCTTCATCTTCGGCCAGGTTAACCGAAGCCTCTGTCATAAAGGTAAATGGGTAATTGCGCTCCTGGCTCCAAGGGATCAGCTCTCGCAAAAATCGCTTGACGTTGCGCTGATTGCCGATAAAATTGTCATCCACCACAAATACCGAACCCCGCCAACCCAAGTCATAGAGAGCTTGCAGCTCGGCTAGCATTTGACTTGGCTCTTTGGTTCTCGGCTTGCGTCCGTAAAGAGAGATGATGTCGCAAAACTCGCAATTGAAGGGGCAACCTCGTGAAAACTGGACTGACATCATGAAGTATTGATCCATACGCAGCAGATCAAACCTTGGCAAAGGACTTTGGGTTACATCCGGTTTTTCCGCAGCCCGAAAAATGCCCGACTCTTGCCCAGCTTCTAGAGCCTTGACAAAGGCCGGTATGGTCACTTCCCCTTCATCCAAAACCAAATAGTGAGCACCAGATTCCAGGGCATCCTGTGGCACAGAAGTTGGATAGGGTCCGCCCACCGCTACTTTTTTGCCCAACTGCACCGCTTTGCGAATGAGGGCGTGGAAATCCTGCTTCTGCACCAACATGGCTGACAAGATCACCAGATCGCACCACTGCCAATCGGCTTCTGTTTCATCAGCTACATTGCGATCCACAAAGCGAATCTCCCAGTGTTGGGGCAGCAAAGCAGCAACGGTGATCAAGCCAAGAGGTGGCATTAGCGCTTTTAGCCCCACCATCTCAATGGTGCGATTGTAAGACCAGAATGATTGAGGAAAACGCGGATAGAGCAGCAACGCCTTCATACCAACCAGCTCCTGAGTTGCAGATCGACCAACTTGATCCCCTACTGGTTTCCTATCGATTTGCTAGGCTTAGATAAAGCAGCCACAGATCAAACGCCTGCTCGCAATATCCTGCTGATGTTAGCCATTGGCAGATCTTGTGCAGGCTATCTGTGGAGAATCCTATGGTTCTGCGGCAAAAACTTAGCGGGCAGGGCCAATGGAGTAAAGCTTATCGGGATCCCTTAAAGTTGGTTTTGGTTATCGTCGGGCTGAGTGTTGACGTTCCCCTAGCGTACCCCCTGCAATCTTGAACCAAACCCTGCCCTCTCACGGCTGGGGACGAAGTCAGTTCGGCGCACCTTGCTCAAAAACCTGCTGAACCAAGCCACTGACGATGGAAAGTACAATCGCGCCGACGAACGCCCAACCGAAGTTATCGATATTGAAAGCGTTCCCGGCCAGCTTATCGGCAATGGCTAGACAAATGCCGTTCAAAATCAGCCAAAACAAACCCAGGGTAAGAACCGTAATCGGCAGGGTGATCAGCCGGAGAATCGGCCTAACCAAACCATTGACCAGACCAATGGCCAGAGCCGCCACCAAAGCACCCCCGAATCCAGAGACGTGGATTCCGGGCAAAAGCCAAGCCAGGATCATTACACTCAAGGCTGACATCAGCCAGGTGGCCAAAAGAGTTGCCATGCTCCCTCCTCTGCCCTGATGGGGCCGCGATTTTGCCCTCTATGCTAGCTGATCTCCTCAGGGGTCCCTTGCGCAGAAACCTCTTCAGGGCTGTAAGTTTGCAGGGCCAAAGCATGAATGCTCCGCCCCATGTGTTCCGCCAGAGCGGCATACACCAGGCGATGTCGCTGTAGGGTCGTTTTGCCGACAAACGAAGGCGACACTACTTGAACTCGGTAGTGCCCTCCTGTCCCGCCCCCGTGGCCGATGTGAAGGTGGGACTCATCCTCCACCTGCACATGAAGAGCCTGCAGCTTCTCCATCAGGTGCTGCCGAAGGTAGTCGGGGGTAAGCATGGCAACCCCTCTGGATGAGATGGGATCCCTTAAGATTGAGCCGTGGCCTTAGCAAAGGCTGCCTCGACCAGCGGACGCAGCTCGTTGCGGGCGTGCATCTCTTGGATGATGTCGCAACCGCCCACAAACTCCCCATCAATATAAATCTGCGGGATAGTAGGCCAGTTGGAAAACTCTTTAATCCCCTGGCGGATCTCAGGATCCTCGAGTACGTTAATCGCCGTGTAGGGGAAGCCCAAACTATCCAGCACACGAACGGCGGCATAGGAAAACCCACATTGGGGCATTTCCGGGGTGCCCTTCATGTAGATGAGCACCTTGTGGGTGCGGATTTGCTCACGGATTTTCTCTTCCAAAAGGGGATCCAGCATGGTGTTCAGCCACTATAGCGACAACAGTCGATAGGCAAACTGGCATCCTATCGAGATCTCATTTTCGTCTACTTTTAACATGCTCGACACTTTTCCCACGGTTGGGCCGAGAGATTCTCTCATAGACTCTGTTCTACGGACGCCACCAGCAAGCCCCATTGCCCAGGGCTGGCCCAAGCCCCCAACCTATCCAGGCAGCGACCCCAGGATCCATGTTAATTTCTACACCAACATGG
>NZ_JANSHS010000379.1:0-3292 GCF_047461695.1 Synechococcus sp. R6-7 | reverse complement strand
GGGTGGCGCCCTTCTGGGGGGCAAAGACGGCGGCGGCTCCCAACGGGCCAGTGAGGGGGTTTTGCACATCGCAGAGGCCGCGGACCCGTTTCCCCTGCCAACCAGGCTGTTCGGGGGGCTCGATGCGCGCCAGCCGGGCCAGCTCCGCCCCACCCCAGCCGATGGGATCCCCAGCTCCATCCAACAGGCGATAGCCTAAGGCCTGCGCCATGCCCGCCCCTCCATCCACGGTGGCGGATCCCCCCAGTCCTATCCAGATCTCAGCGATGGGATCGCGGCAAACAGCCCGCAGCAGCTCCCCCAGGCCATAAGTGGTGGTGCGGGTGGGATCCCGCCGCTCCGGTGGCACCAAGGTCAGGCCAGCCACCTGGGCCAGCTCCAACAGGGCCAGCTCTCCTGCCACCCCGTACTCCGCCCAGACGGGATCCCCCAGGGGGCCGGTGACCCACAGACCCTTTTTCTCTCCCCCCAGCGTCGGCAGCAATACCTCTAGGGTGCCCTCTCCCCCATCGGCCAAGGGGAGCCGCTCCACCTCGGCCTCCGGCAGCACCTGTTGGATCCCGCGGGCCATGCTCTCTGCCGCCGCCGTGGCTGTTAGGGATCCCTTAAAGCTATCCGGGCAAACCAAAATCCGCCGCGGTGGGCTGCTGAACTGGGATCCCTTTGCCTGGAAACCCGCATCCAGCATGGAACCTCCTCGGCGGCGCTAAAAGGTGGATTGCAAGCCTAGCCCTCCTCCTCTGCTGGCGAAGGCTGATCCGCGCTGGCAGGCTGGGAGGCACTGCCCAAAGATTGCTCCAGGGCTAGGCGCTGCTCCATGACCCGCAGGAAATAGCCGCCCATCATCGCGCCGGAGAGCATTTTGGCCAAGCTCTCGCGGTTGGTGATGATCTGAACCCCGAATTGATCGGAGGGCAAGCTCCCCACCAAGCTACGGATGTTGTGGCCCAAGATCTCCAGCACTTCCGGAGAAGAATTGCGGGCAATATCCTGAAAGACGCTGGGATCCTGAGACTGCAAGTATTGCCAGAGCCGGTTGTCGGGGCTCGGAGTTTGCACTGCCTCAAAACCAGGGATGAAGTTCAACGGGCTCGCCATGGAGTAACCCAGCTCCACAAACACAGCAGGTGTAGCCCAAACTAGGGCGCTCGGCCTGATCCCACAGACCTTCGCCGTTCCCGCAATTTGGGCTATGTCAAAGCTAACACCCCATCTTCACCCCCCTCGGTACGGGATCCCACCCTTCTGCGGCGGCAAATGCCGTACCTAAGTAACGGCCGGGGATCAAGCGCTGGCTTCTGAGGTCTCCTCCTCGGCAACCAAGGCAGCGGGTACCACTGTAACTCCCACAATGCTGTCTTCCGGATCCAGGCGCTGCACCAGCACCCCGGTCGCCTCGCGGGACTGGGTGGGAATGGCCTTGGCCAACTGGCGCATGACAATGCCCCTGGCGGTTACCAACAGGATCTCGTCTTCGGCATTGACGATGCGCAGGGCCGCCAGCTCGTCCGACGCCTGGCGGAACTTGGTGGCGATCACCCCCTTGCCGCCGCGGTTTTGCTGGCGGAAATTGTCGATGGCCGAGCGCTTGCCCCGCCCTTCTTTGGTGATCACCAGCACCCAAGGGTTAGCCAGCTTCTCCCCCTCTCGCTCGGCAGCCATCACCGATTCGGCAGAGATAATATCCATGCTGACGATGTCATCGCCGGCGTTGAGGGTAATGGCCCGCACGCCCCGGGTGGCCCGTCCCAGAGGGCGCAGTTGCTCGTCATCCGCCGGGAAGCGAATGGACATGCCTTGGCGGGTCGCCATGACCACATCATCGCTGGAGCGGGCGCGGCGCACCCAGCGCAGTTCGTCGTTTTCTTCCAGAGAGATGGCAATCAGGCCGTTGGAGCGTACATTGGCAAAGGCGCTGAGGGCCGTTTTTTTGATGTAGCCGCCGCGGGTGAGCATCACCAGATATTCGTCGTCGCTGAACTGGCTCACCGGCACCATGGACGTAACCCGCTCTTCCCGGGTGATCGGCAGCAACTGAACGATGGCGCTGCCACGGGCGGCGCGGCTCCCCTGGGGGATCTGGTGGGCGGGCAGGGTATAGACTACGCCCCGATTGGTGAAAAAGAGGATGGTGTCGTGGCTGCGACAGGCAAAAAACTGTTCGATGGCATCGTCTTCTTTGATGCGGGCGCCGGCTTTGCCGCGGGTGGCTCGCCCCTGCACCTGGAACTCCTCAAGGCCCATGCGCTTGATATAGCCCTGCTCGGTTAGAAAGATAACCGTCTCCCGATTTTCGATCAGATCATCCGTTCCCAGCTCCCCATCCTCCAAACAGAGGCGGGAACGGCGCGGGCTGGCAAAGCGGGCTTTGAGCTGCTGCAGCTCTTCGCTGATGATCTGCATCACCCGTTCTCGGCGGGCCAGAATATCCCGCAGGTCGGCAATTTGCCTCACCAAGTCTTCGTGCTCGGCCTGGATTTTTTCCGCTTCCAGGGCGGTGAGGCGGCGCAGCTGCATCTGCAGGATCCCGTCGGCTTGGGCTTCACTCAGGCCCAACACCGCCTGCAATTCCTCTCGGGCTGTGGCGGTATCGGCGGCTCCCCGAATGAGGGCAATCACCCGATCCAACTGCCCCAAAGCCAAGAGATAGCCCTGCAGCAGGTGATCCCGCTCTTCGGCTTTTTGCAGCTCGTAGCGGGTGCGCCGCTCGATCACCTCTTCCCGAAAATCCAGAAAAGCCTGCAGCGCGTCCCGCAGGGTCAGGGTGCGCGGCTCGCCGTTGAGGATGGCCAGCATGTTGACCCCGAAGTTGGCCTGCAGGGGGGTTTGCTTGTAGAGGTTGTTGAGCACCACCTGCGGCTGGGCATCCCGCTTTAGCTCGATCACCACCCGCATGCCGCTGCGGTCGCTCTCGTCACGGATGTCGGCAATGCCTTCCAGCTTTTTCTCGTTGACCAGCTCGGCGATCTTCTCGATCATGGCTGCCTTGTTGGTTTGGTAGGGCAGCTCGGTGATGATGATGGCGTCCCGAACCGGTCGGCCCCGCTGCTCGATCGTCTCCACCCTGGCCACTCCGCGCAGGGTGATGGAGCCGCGCCCGGTGGTGTAGGCTTCGCGGATACCCTCTTGGCCCATGATCAGCGCCCCGGTGGGGAAGTCGGGGGCCGGGATCCACTGCATCAACTCCAGGCTGGTCAGGTTGGGGTTGTGGATGAGGGCGATCAGGCCGTCCACCAATTCGCCCAAGTTGTGGGGCGGGATGTTGGTGGCCATGCCCACGGCAATGCCGGAA
>NZ_JANSHS010000378.1:0-811 GCF_047461695.1 Synechococcus sp. R6-7 | reverse complement strand
CCCCCCCCTTCCCGTTCTCCGGCCTTGAGGGTGGTGGAGACAGCTTTTTTGGCCAGTACGGCAGCCTTGATCTGGATCCTGAGCTACACGCCGCTAGCTCCTTTCATGCGCCTGTTTTTCCCCATCCCGGTGGCGCTGGCGGTGATGCGCTGGGATCCCCGCACAGGGGCAATGGCCCTGGTGGTCTCCGGCCTGTTGCTGACGGTGCTGATAGGGCCCACGCGCAGCATTCTCTATGTCATTCCCTATGGTCTGCTGGGCTATTGGTGTGCCCGCCTGTGGCAGCAGCGTCTTTCCTGGTACGTCTCGGTGGTGAGCGGGGCTGTGCTCAGCGCCCTGGGCTTGATCTTTCAGTTGGTGCTTTCCTCCCTACTGGTGGGGGAAAACCTCTGGATCTACGTAACCATTCAACTTACCGGCCTAACCAACTGGCTCCTGGATGTGTCCCTCAGCCGATGGGGCGTCTACTGGGTGGCAGAACCCTGGATGGTTCAGGTGGTGGTGGTGGGATTTATTGCCTTCAATTCCCTCATCTACGTATTCACGGTGCATTTGGTGGCCGCCCTGGTGATGGAGCACTTTCGTTGCCCGCTGCCACCCCCGCCGAAGTGGGTACAGTTTTTGCTGGATTAGCAGCCCCTGTGAGTTGTACAAGAGCAGAGCAAGCTGCTCTACAAATGAGTTCTTGACAAATCTTGACAAATGAGTTCTTGGCAAAAGTCCCACCCTATTGCCATGCAACGCTACAGGAATGCAAGAACTGGAAGGTTCTCTGCTACGATCGCGGTAGCGGGACGGAGTCCTTTCGCGG
>NZ_JANSHS010000377.1:0-7251 GCF_047461695.1 Synechococcus sp. R6-7 | reverse complement strand
AGATCAGGAGCAAACCCCCCTTCATCCCCCACACCGGTGGACAGCCCCTTCTGCTGCAGCACTTGTTTTAGTACCGCAAACACCTCAGCCCCGTAGCGCAGCGCCTCGCGAAAGCTGGCCGCTCCAATGGGCACAAGCATAAATTCTTGAATATCGACGTTGTTGTCGGCGTGGGCGCCGCCGTTGAGCACGTTCATCAGCGGCACCGGCAGCAGGTTGGCAAAGGGCCCCCCCAGGTATTTGTAAAGAGGCAAGCCCACTGCTTCCGCAGCCGCTTTGGCTGTCGCCAGAGAAACTGCCAAAATAGCGTTGGCCCCCAGGCGGGACTTGTTGGGGGTGCCGTCCAGGTCGATCAGCAACTGGTCAATACGGGCTTGGTTGAGGGCATCTTCTCCCTGCAGCTCCGACTGGATGGGGCCAAGGATGTTTTCCACCGCCCTCAGCACACCCTTACCGCCGTAGCGTTTGGGATCCCCGTCCCGCAGCTCATGGGCCTCGAAGGTACCGGTCGAGGCACCGCTGGGAACCTGCGCCAAGCCCGTTGCTCCATTGGCTAGACCCACCAGGGCTTCTAGGGTGGGACGCCCTCGCGAGTCGAGGATCTCATGGGCGGTAATCCACTCGATGGCCGTTTCCACAGTTACACCTCAGCAATTGGCTAGATAGCTCTGGCCAAAGCCAGATCCCCCCATAGACTAGTAGATTCTTGCCCGCGATCCGGTCAGCTTCCAGAAAACTTTAAGTCTGTCCTTCGGGCACAGAGATTCTTCAAGGCTGCAGCAGTAGATTGAACATAGGCCGGCCAGAGCTTCAACCAGCCGTCGAGCGGGGTTTGCCTGGGCAAGGTGCTGCTCAGGAGGTGTTCTCCTCTTCCTTCTAGGCAAAGCGATGGCTCAGCCGCATCGGGTCGTGTACGGTGATCTTCTTCTTGTGAATGGAGATGTACTTCTTCTTGCGCAGCTCTCCCAACAGGCGGGTGATGGTGACGCGGGTTGAGCCAATGGCCTCGGCAATGGCCTGGTGAGACAGCTTGAGATCGATGGTGACCCCATCTGGGCCAGGCACCCCGAAATCGCGACAGAGAATCAACAAAAAGCTGACCAGACGGGATCCCATGTCGCGATGAGCCAGCGTCTCGATCATCATCTCCGTTTGCAAGATACGAGACGACAGGCTTTTAACCAGCAACATGGCCAGTTCGGCGTTCTCCTGCAAGGATTTTTCCACCTGCTCGATCGGCAGAGAGAGTAACTCGGTAGGTGTAAAAGCCACCGAGTGATAAAAGCGGTCGGAGCGCTGTCCCGTGATAAAGGAGAGCACGCCGAAGATGCTGTTTTCCCGCAGGAGGGCAACGGTGATTTCCTCTCCCATTTCGTAGACCCGCGAGAGCTTAACGGCTCCCTTCACCAAAAAGTAAACCCGCTCCGCCGGATCCCCTGGAAAAAAAATGGTCTTCCCGCGCTCAAACGTTTCGATAACCGGAGGATGGTGAGGGCCTCCCAATTGCTTGAAGGCTGTGATCAGAGATTTTTCCGCTACGGCCACCGCCATACTCATCAACCTTTTAAGGTCAGTTTATACCTAAGATCAACCTACTAAGATCAATCTAGAAGCATTAGGCTAGGTTGCAACCCATTGACTTCAGAATCGATGATGATACCAAGATTTACCCTAAAGTAGAAGGTTCTGCCCAGGCATCTTTGTAGCACGTGCTACGTTTTTAAGTCTCGTTGCTGCTCTCCAGCCAAAGGCAGAGGTTAGGATAGGAGCCATTGCCGCTGGGGGCTGCGCCAGCCCTTGGCAGTAGAGGGTAGGGTGGGTTCTATGGGGATCCCAGAGGTTATCGTTGCTGCACCTTCTCAACTGAGCCGCCAGCATTTCACGGTGCGG
Source organism: Synechococcus sp. R6-7 (assembly GCF_047461695.1). Taxonomy (NCBI): domain Bacteria; kingdom Bacillati; phylum Cyanobacteriota; class Cyanophyceae; order Synechococcales; family Synechococcaceae; genus Synechococcus; species Synechococcus sp. R6-7. The sequence continues at coordinate 5,361 of NZ_JANSHS010000377.1, read as the reverse complement.
ATGCCGGATCCGGCCAATCACCTGCTGGAGGTGGAACTGCAGATCCAAGAGGTGGATCCAGAGGTGCCTTTGCGGCTGCGACTGCCGGTGTGGACGCCGGGATCCTACTTGGTGCGGGAGTATGCCCGTCATGTGCAGGAGTTTCAGGCGGCAACTGAGCAAGGGATCCCTTTGGCCTGGCGGAAGGTGGATAAGAACACCTGGCAGATCGATCCGCCGGGTTCTTCTGCCGTGAAGGTGTGCTACCGGGTCTATGCCTATGAGCTGACGGTGCGCACGAACCATCTGGATTTGACCCACGCCTATTTCAACGGGGCAGCGCTCTTCCTCTACGTGCCCGGTCGCGAGCGGGAACCCTACACTTTGACGGTGATCCCCCCCAAGCCGGATTGGCACATCGCCACCAGTTTGCGGCCCTTGACCTCTCCTTCTGAGGATCCCGCTTCCGGCCAGTCTTTTGTGGCAGAGGACTATGACGAGCTGGTGGATAGCCCGGTGGAGGTGGGCCTGCATCGGATGCAATCGTTTGAGGTGGAAGGGATCCCGCATTACCTTGTGGTTTGGGGGTCGGGCACTCTGGATGTCGATCGGGCCGTTGCCGATGCCAAGGCCATTGTCGAAACCACAGCCGCATTTTTTGGTGGGCTACCCTATGACCGCTACTGGTTCATTGTGCATTTGTCGCCGGGAGGATTTGGTGGCCTTGAGCACAAGTACAGCACCACCCTTCTTTACTCTGGGCTGGAGCTGCATCAGCCGGAGTCCTATCGGCGCTTTTTGTCTTTGCTGGCCCACGAGTTGTTTCATGCCTGGAATGTCAAGCGTCTGCGTCCTCTGGCATTGGAAAAGATCGATTACAACCAGGAAAATTATCTGGAATGTCTGTGGTTTTGTGAGGGGGCGACCAGCTATTACGAAAACGTCATCTTATTGAGGGCAGGGATCCTCAGTGCCGGCGATTTTTTAAAAGTTCTTTCCGAACAGATTGGTCGCTTGCAGCGTACTCCGGGCCGGGCCGTGCAATCGCTGCGGGAATCCAGCTTCGACACCTGGATCAAACTCTACCGCCCCCACGAAAACACCCTCAACAGCCAGGTTTCTTATTACTTAAAAGGGGCTTTGGTCTGTTGGCTGCTGGATCTGCACATTCGCCACCTTTCCGGCGGTCAGGGATCCCTGGATACAGCTTTGCAGGATCTGTGGCAGCGCTTTGGTCGGTCAGGGAAGGGCTACAGCGACCAAGACTTGCGGGAGACGTTTGAGCGGGCAGCCGGTGCCGATCTTGGCCGGTTTTTCGCAGCCTATGTGGAAGGCACGGAAGAGCTAGACTACAACACTTACCTACACCCCTTTGGCCTCACCCTTAAAGCCCACTTCAGCCGCCCCAACCCCATCCCATACCTGGGCCTCAATTTCAACGGCGAGGGCAATCGCATCAGCGCAGTAGAGATGGGATCCCCGGCGCAAAAAGCAGGCATCTGGGCCGGCGATGAGCTGGTGGCCCTGGATGGGTTCAGGGTGAGCGCTGCCAACTTGGCGGAACGCTTGACGGCCTATCAGCCCCACCAGATCATTTGTTTGAGCGTTTTTCAAGCCGATCAGTTGAAACATTTCTGGATCCCGTTGGATCCCCCTCGGCCCGATGTCTACACGTTGGAGGTGTTGCCTGAACTGACTCCTGCTCAAGAAGCTCTTCAGCAAGGCTGGCTGGGATCCCTTGTCGGCGCCCAGCTTCGGTCAGAGGCAGGTCCCCATCTGCTTGAAAATTCACCTATCTCCTCCTAGCATGTTGAGGCAAGCAGGTAATCCAGTTAACTGGAAAGAAAAGTAACAGCAGCAGAGGACAGGAGTATCTGATGGACTTAGTTTTGGTTTTATTGATTGGGGCAGCTGTTGGTTTCTCGGTAGGCATTTACGTTGCTCGCCAGTATGGGGCCAGTCCTAAACTGGAAATCTGGAAACGAGAGATTATCAGAGATATATCTTCGCAGCTAAGCCAACGCAGCCAAGAACTCAACAACCCGGACAAAGCACTCATCAAGTTGAGCGAAGGATTGGTAGACAAGATTTCTCAAAAGTTACAGGAAAAGTTACAGGCCGTCCAAGCTACCCTTGAAGAGTTTAAATTTCGCCTTGCTGACAGCCAGCAAAGCTTGCTACAGGACTGGGGCAGAGACCTTCTACAAGCTATATCTTCTACAAGCTATATCTGTAAAGTTGGCCGAACATGGCCAGCAACTGAACAATCAGCTAGCCATTCTGGAAAATCGAGCGACAAATCAAGCAGTAAGTTGGGACTCACAAGAAGTTGCTGTTGTCAAAGCGCTTGAGGAAAGTTCCCAGGAAGTCATTGATCATATCAGCCGTGATAAGTTGAGGTTAGCTTTATTTCTGTTTCTGTGGTCTAAAGGAATAAGAATTAAAAGCTTGGAAACCAAGGAAGCAAGTAGGGTTGGTAGCAAACTGAACAGCAAGCTAAATCAGATATCCAACTTTATGGGAGATAGATATTATTCAATTAGAAAACTCTACAAGTCGATAAAGTCAAACATGAACGAAGGAGAGGCTTTCTCCCTGATTCTGAAAGACGAGCCAAACCAGGTAGTATCAGATAGTTGCCAACTTGCGAATATGCTCTATAGTATCGCCTTCTTGGAGGAGTACCATTATTTGAAGTCTCCTAGATCTATAGAAGCAAAGCCGAGCAGAGACCCAAATGCATTGAACTTTCTATCAGGAGGATGGCTGGAGCGATATGTCAAAGAAAAGCTAGTAAAGATTGCCAGTCAGCAAGGCAAAAAGATCAGTTTTTCTTACATCATGAATACTCAAGTTACTTTGCCGGATGGAAATGATTTTGAAATAGATTTATTCTTTTATGTCAATGATAAGTTTTACTGGGTAGAATCCAAAACGGGTGATTATCATGAAAGTATAGACAAGTACTCTAGGTTGGCTTCCAGTCTTGGTCTTCAGCAGAATCAGGCTTTTGTAGTCTTGACTGATGTTGATCAGGATAAGAAAATTAGCCTGTCTTCCAGTTATAAGCTGTCAGTAATCGGCGTTGACGATGTTGAGCCGACCTTTATCAAAATTCTGAAAAGTCATGTCCGAAAGAGCACCTGACAAAAGCTAGCTAGGCTACAATCTTGACAGCTTGTTCCATACACCACCAGGGATCCTCCGCAAAAGCTGGCATGGGAGTGCTGCCTGCTTTGCCCAGAATGGCCAGCCGGACTTCCCGATCCAGGCGGGATCCGGCCCCGTAGGGATCTTCTGAGGGAGGTTCCAGCCGTTGCCCCAGAGGGGGCATCACCATAATGCCTGGCTGCATGCTGGTGCTGCTGACCCAGATTTTGAAGCGATCCACCGCTACGTCTGTTCCTTCTGGCAGCTGCATCTGCAGCAGGTAGCGGGGGCCAGAGCCAATCAGCAGGCTCTCGTTGGGGCGTAAACGGGCAGGCAGATCTGGTTGATAGGGGTAAACCAAATCCACGCTGTACCGCCGCTCGTCAAAGACGGTGACATAAACATGCACTGGAGTGGGGGCTCTGTTTCTCAAGGCAATGGCCAGGTTGCGGCCTGCTTGGATTTGCACTTTCCCTTGGGGATCCCGCGGCAGGGGGCTCACTTCGGCAGGGGCAGAGCTGCTGGCCGGGGTTTCCAGTTGGAGAAATTCCACTTCCAAGATGCTGCTCAGCGCATCGCTGGCAGGTTGCAGGTTCAAAAGATTACCAAAAGCAGCCACGTGCTCCAACAGCCGCACCAGCTTGCGAGGCAGGGCCAGTAGCTTCTTCACCGGGATCCGGAAGGCCGCCAGAGCCACCTCTTCCCCCCGCCGGTAAAAGTGATAAGTGGCATCGGGCAACAGCTCTACCCGCAAGTCCGCTGCTTCCGGGTCTGTGTAGGTCAGAAGCGGTGAGGCCGGCAAGGCCGCCAGCAAATCGGCAACGGGCATTTGCACTTGACTGGGATCCGCACAGGTGAAAGCCACCCGCAACGGCTGGAATCGGATAGAGGACATGGGGAAAACCTGGAACGGAGTCTGCCGTATTCTCCTGCTCTGAGGTTGCCAGGCAAGCAAGCCAAGCTCTATATTACCTGCTCATTACCTGCTCAGTTCTCTCGACTGGGCTGTGGCCAAGTCAGCTCTCGGCCAACAGACTCCCAACAGGCCATAGCTCCGTAATCAAACTTAACACCAAAGGCAAATGGAACCATTGGGAAACTATCCCGGATCCCATCTGCAAATGATCTCTTAATGGTCTATTCTTGATCCTGTTGTCGGGTTTGTGGCTGGAGTGGAGCCCACCTCTCCTCTTTCTAGGCTGATCTACGGAGAACCATGTTTAGCAAAGCTTTTTCTTTTCAGAAGGTGTTTGCGCCAGCGCGTCGTCGGTTGCTTGTCCTGCTGTTGGCTGCGTTGATGGCTGGGTTTGGCTGGGGTCTGGCTCCAGTGTTTGCAGCTAGGGATATTCCTGCAGTGGCTCTGTCGCCAACTGAGTCTATTACCTTTACCGAAGCCCAGTTGGCCAAAGGGAAGAAGCTATTCAACACCGCATGCGCCCAGTGCCATGTGGGCGGCCAGACCTATCCCAACCCGGATGTGAGCTTGAAGCTTTCGGATCTGGAGGGGGCAACTCCCCCACGGGATAATGTGCTGGCGATTGTGGATTACATCAAGAATCCAGTCACCTATGACGGGGTGGAGTCTCTGTTGGAGTATCACCCCAACACCCAGCTCACCAGTGAGTATCCACGTCTGCGCAACCTCACCGACGAGGATCTGAAGCTGATTGCGGGCTACATTCTGGTGCAGGCCAAGACCGTTCCCGGCTGGGGTGGTACCAAGAACGAAAGCCACAGCGACCTATCAGCCTATCTCTAATGCCGCATCTGGATCAGAAGTTGCCTATGAGATGGCGGATCCCGTCTCGCCTCTGGGCCTGGGTCGGGATCCTAGCTTTGTTGTGGCTGGGGCTGGCCAGTCCGGTGGCTGCCCGCATTGATCCTTACGTGAACCAGTATTTGCGGGTGAGTGGCCCTGTGGAATTGCCTCTAGATGCCGCAGGGCATACCCTCACCTTTACCCCAGAGCAGCTCACGGACGGCAAAAATCGTTTTCAGTCCGCCTGTTTGAATTGTCATGTGGGCGGTGCCACTTTGCCGGCTCCCAACATTTCCCTCTCTTTGAAGGACTTGCGCGGTGCCACTCCACCCCGAGATACCCTTCAAGCCTTGATGGAGTACCAGCGGGATCCCCGCAGCTACGATGGCTCGGATTCCAGCTATGGATGCCGACCTGTACCCCCTTCCTGGATGGACGACGAAGCCGTAAACTACCCGGCTCCGACCGCTAAG
>NZ_JANSHS010000376.1:0-5032 GCF_047461695.1 Synechococcus sp. R6-7 | reverse complement strand
TCAGGAGAGTTCAGCGTGAATGTATCAGTGACACTCCATACCGTGCAGGGTAGAATGAGCTGATCATTAGCCAAGCAAGACACACCCGGCCATGACCAATGAGGAGATTGAGACGCGATTTGTCCAGTTGGCCGAAGCTGTGACCAAGGTGGCTGATACAGTTGCCCAGGTTACCGATGCTCAGCTTGCCTTGCAGACCCTTTCAGGGCGTCTCGCCGAAGTCGTCCTGGAGTTAAGGCAGGAAGTGCGAGAATTGCGGCAGGAGCTGAGAGAATTGAGGCAGCGGCAGGCTGAATCGGATCAACGCTTTGAGGTTCTCCTTCAGGAAATCCGCTTCTTGATCCGCCGCCAGGGAGAGGGGCAACCATGACCGGGTTTGCCGCTATGCCTTGCCTGTTTCCCACGAGGCCACAGATTGCTGGGTCGAAGACATTGGATTGGAACGGAGCGATATCACCATCGGTGTGAATTGTGGGAAAGGCTGGGGATCCCTTGTTCCACTGCTGTTTTTTTGCTCCTGGTTCTTGCTGGCGAACCTTTGGCCTGTCAATTCGCCGGGGCTAACCGTCTTGGTGAGCTTCGCAGGTTCCAGGGTTGAAGAGTCCCAGAACCCTGGCCTGCCGGAAACTCTCCAGGCTTCGGATGCTGTTGGATTATAACCAACTCACAATCAATGGAGCTTAGCGGACTTGAACCGCTGACCCCTTCAATGCCATTGAAGTGCTCTACCAACTGAGCTAAAGCCCCGATTTACTTTGCTTCAGGTCAGAATCCGCTCAAGGATCCAACTTTCTATTCCATTCTACACCTGCAGCCTGTAGAAGCTGCCTTATTGGTAAAAAGTGCTGGGATCCCATACTAGATAAGGGGAGGATCCTTGTCAATAGTTTGGATGGCTCAACCGGGGGGAAGCAACAGTGGGGTTTGCTCGGCCCTCAGCCTTTTGTTGCCCGGCATCCCAGGAAGCCCGCGGGGTGGTAGAACGGAGTCAGTGGCAATTGAGGGGCCTGTGACACAAGAAACTCAGCTTAACCGCATTTTGGCGGCTTCTTTGCTGGTCGTCTGCCTTATTGCGGCCATTGTCGGGGGCACGCGCCCTGCCCCAGAGCCTACCCGAGGCGGGGTTGGCCTAGAGGCTGCACGGGGGGCGGAGCGCATCGAGGTGGTCACCCTGGAAGGAACGATAGGCGGCCCAGGGGGTTCGACTTTGGTAGGCCTGCCCACTTCTCCTGTGGAACAGTTGCGGGAGGCAGCACGGGATCCCTCTGTCAAGGCTGTATTGCTGCGCATCAACAGTCCCGGCGGAGCTGTGGGATCCAGCCAGGAACTCTACCGTGCCGTAACTGCTCTGCACGAGGCGGACAAGCCGGTGATCGCTATCCTAGAAAACATTGCTGCCAGTGGGGGGTACTACGTGGCCAGCGCTGCCGACAAAATCTATGCCAACCCTGGCACCCTGACCGGCAGCATAGGGGTTATCATCAGCGGCCTCAGCTTTGGTAAGTTGCTGGAGAACTACGGCATAGAGCCGCAGACCTTCAAAACCGGCGAGTACAAAGACCTTCTCTCTCCTTTCCGCAGTGCCACTCCTCAAGAGCAGCGCCTTCTGCAAAACTTGGTGGAGGATACCCTCGAGCAGTTCATTCGCGATGTGGCCCAAGGACGCCAGCACTTGCCAGAAAAGGCAGATGAGGTGCTGGAAGCAGAGATGATCGCGCGACGGCAGAGCTTGGATGAAGACCGGGTGCGACAATTGGCCGATGGACGCATCTTCACCGGGGCGCAAGCTGTGGAGGTGGGCTTGGTGGATGCTTTGGGGGGCTACACCGAAGCGGTGGAGGATCTGCGGCGCATGACCGGGGATCCCTCTTTGTCGCCGGCGGGTGAGGGAGAGGGCTTCCAACGAGTACTGCGACGCCTGTTAAGCCAAGGACTGTCCTCGCAAAGGCAAGCCGCTTGGCTGGGCCGGCTGTTGGAGAGCAACGAGGCTGTTGGGATCCCAGACGTGCCGTTGCTGTGGATGGCGCCGGAGTGGACTTTGCGCTAAACCTAAATCTAATCAGGACGGGTTTTGGGTGTGGGGGGTGAACGGTGAATCGAGAACCGGTCGCGCCGGCGGCGCAGGGCACTTTGAGAGCAGCTGCTCTGGGAGTGCAGGGCAATACTTGGAGAGAGGGATCCCAGAAGGCCAATTCCTTGGCGGAGCTGGATTGGGCCATCGACCTGGAGCTGTTGACCAGTCGGGCTTGGGTGGAAATTGACGCAGCCCAGCTGCGAGAAAACCTGCGGCTGTTGCAGAGGCGCCTAGGCTCAAACGTCGAGATCTGGGCGGTGGTGAAGGCCAATGCTTACGGGCATGGGGCGCAGTTGGTGGCTCCCGTGGCTGTTGCGGCTGGGGCCAAGGGGCTGTGTGTGGCCACCCTGGCCGAAGGGATCGAGTTGCGGCAAACGGGGCTGCAGGCTCCGATTCTGGTGTTGGGAGCTTTGAATACCTGGGCAGAACTACAGCAGGCCATGGCAGCCCGGTTGGAGGTCAGCCTCACCTGTGCAGAGCAAATCCCGCTGATGCGCCAGGTAGCCCGTTGGGCCGGGCGACCCATCCCGGTGCATGTCAACGTGGATACGGGTATGACCCGTTTGGGGATCCCCTGGAAGGAAGCTGCAGCCGTGTGGGGGCAGATTTGTCGGATCCCGGAGCTGGAAGGCTGTAGCTTGTTTTCCCATTTGGCGACGGCGGACGAGCCCCATTCTCCGGTCATGGAACAGCAGCACGCCCGCTTTGCCCAGGTGGTGGAACAGATCCGCCAAGCCGGGGATCCCTTGCCGGCGCTGCATCTGGACAACTCAGCCGCCGCTCTGGCCCATCTCCACTACTCCCGTGTGCGTTTGGGGTTGGTCCTCTATGGCCTGTCCCCTGCCCCCCACTTGCAACTGCCGGGTCTGCAGCCGATTCTGCGACTCAAGGCGCGGCTGACCCACATCCAAACTGTGCCTGCCCAGACCGGAGTGAGCTATGGACATCGCTACATCACCTCTCGCCCCAGTCGCATTGCCACTCTGGCCATCGGCTATGCGGATGGGATCCCACGGCGGCTTTCCGGCTGGCTGCGAGGATGGGTGCGCGGCGGCTTGATCCAACAGGTGGGCACGATCACGATGGATCAATGTATGTGGGATGTAACCGAGAGGCCGGATATCCAGGTGGGGGATGTGGTGGAGCTGCTGGGCCCCAATCTGGCAAATGCGGGTTTATCTGTGCAGGGTTGGGCCGATCAGTTGGGTACTATTCCCTATGAGTTGCTGTGTGGACTTTCTGCCCGTCTGCCAAGAGTGTTGGTTAATTCTCTGGGTTTTGATGATGCCTGACACGACAGATTGGATTGCCTCAAGCACGGATAGGAGCGGGCCAGAGGCTGTTCGCGTCGGCAGCAGAGGGCTTGACTTGACGTGTCAACAGAGAGTAGAGCAGCATCGAAGGTAATCGAGGGCACTCCTGATCACTGAAAACAGTGACTTGGCGGCGGATTCGGTTCCCATTGGGAGGTAGCGATGGCGGAGCAACATAAGCCTCTGAAGAGCCTGGAAAATCAAATGGAACGGGCTGTTCTGGAGATGGTCAATGAAATCCTGCTGATGGAGAGTCAACAGCGCTACTGCTTCTGCGAGAAATTCTGTAACGATGCTGCCGCCCTGGCTTTGAACAACCTCCAGCCTCGCTACGCCACCAGTTTTCACGGCTCTCTCCACACTTTGGAAGCCATTCAAGCGGATCAGGAGTTGCAGAGGCTGATCCGATTGGAGGTGGTGAAGGCCATGGACAAGGTGGCGGCCAATCCCCGTTGCCCGGAGCCTGAATGTCCTTTGCTGCTGCGCGACGCCGAGACGATAGAGTTAGAACTGGCCCCTAGCGACAATTGAAGGAATGGCTCTGATGGAGCTGCGCTCCGCTGGCGCGAACGTTTCCCCTTCGCCGGTGGCCTTTCTTGGCCCTGCTGGAACCTACACAGAGTTGGCAGCTTTGCTGGCCTGCCCTGAGCAGCCTCACCTGCACAGCCAGGGATCCCACCCCTTAGTGCCTTATCCAACGATCAGCGCCTGTCTAGAGGCGGTAGCTGCCGGCCAGCAACAATGGGCGGTGGTGCCGGTGGAAAACTCGGTGGAGGGGGGGGTCTCGATGACCTTAGACGCCCTCTGGCAACTGGAGGGGCTAGGGATCCGGCAGGCGCTGATCCTGCCCATTCGCCATGCCCTCATCGGACGTGCCTCGCGGTTGGAGCAAATTGAGCAGGTCTACTCCCACCCGCAAGCTTTGGCCCAATGTCAGGCTTGGCTGAGATCCCATCTGCCCCAGGCCACTTTGATCCCAACCCGCTCGACCACCGAAGAATTGGATCGCCTGCAGGAGCAGCCCAGCGCCGCCGTCATCGCCTCAGAACGAGCTGCCACCCTCTACCAACTGCCGGTCTTGGCCTGCCCGATCAACGATCACCCCGACAATTGCACCCGCTTTTGGGTCATTGGCCGTGCGCCGCTCTCGCGTTCCGGTCAACAGGGTGAAACCTCTGCCGATCCTGCTTCTCCGGGGGGATCCCATACTTCCTTGGCCTTCAGCCTGCCCCACAACGTGCCGGGAGCGCTGCTGAAACCTCTGCAAGTGTTTGCGGAGCGAGGCCTGAATATGTCTCGCATTGAGTCGCGCCCCACCAAAAAATCGGCAGGGACGTATGTCTTTTTTGTCGATTTGGAGAACCCTATCGGCCAACCCTATTTGGATGCCGAGGTGGTTGCGGCGCTGGAATCAATTGCTGAAACCTTGAAGCTCTTCGGCAGCTACCCTGTGCATGACCTCTGCAAACAAGGGGATCTATCCCAAGTAGCAAAAGCCCTGCCCTCTGAGGGGAAAGCGCGTCCAGCGTAGCCAAGTCTTTCAAACCGTTGAATCCATCTGAGTCATCAGGCCCGAAAGCTGGGAGCGACACCCGATAGAGTCATTTCAGGTTAGGGTGAGACGCCTGGGCTGCTGATCGCGCCA
>NZ_JANSHS010000375.1:0-9403 GCF_047461695.1 Synechococcus sp. R6-7 | reverse complement strand
TTGAGCTTATTATTGACTAGAGTCATGCTCACACAAATTAGCCTGGATCACCTCTCGATATTGGGACTTGGGCTTAACGCCCACCAACTGGGCCACCAGCGTCTTGTTTTTGAAAAATTGCACCGTCGGGGTGCCCGCCACCCCCCCTGCCTCTGCAATCTCCGGATCTTTCTCAATATCGATCTCCACCACGTGCAGCTTGTCCGAGAACTCATCGATGATCTTGTTCAAGATCGGCTTGAGGGCATGACAAGGGGCACAGGTGGGGGCGGTGTACTTGACCATGAGCAGGCGATCGCTTTCGTGGTAGAGTCGCCGCAGGGCATAGCTCCCCTCATGGCAAGTCTTGCTGAAGTCTAAGTCATCCTGTCCATTCTCCTCAAAGCTGGCCTCCTCAACAGCAGGATCCCCAGCAGACTCTGCCGCAGAAGTCGCAGCAGGGCTGGGTTCAGGATGGCTTTGGGGAAGGACGTGATACTCCTGGGCCAAGCCGTGTTCCGAGAGCCAGCGCTCTGCCAACATGGCCGCCATACAGCCAGTGCCGGCAGCGGTAATCGCCTGACGAAACTCGTGATCCTGCACGTCGCCGGCGGCAAACACCCCCTCCACACTGGTGGCCACGGATCCCGGGCGGGTGACGATGTAGCCGACTTCATCCAGTTCCAGTTGTCCTTTGAACAAGTCGGTGTTGGGCTTGTGGCCAATGGCATAAAATAGGCCACCCACTGACATCTCGCGTATTTCGCCGGTTTGGTTGTTCCGCACTTTCACCCCGGTCAGGCGCAGGCCGTCGCCCATCACTTCCACCGCCTCGGTGTTCCAGTGCACAGTGATCTTGGGGTTGTTGAGAACACGATCCTGCATGGCCTTGCTGGCCCGCATTTTGTCACTCCGCACCAGCATATGCACATGGGATCCAAACTTGGTCAGGTAGGTGGCTTCCTCACAAGCAGTATCGCCGCCGCCAATGACCACCAGTTCCACCCCTCTGAACATAGGCATAGCCCCATCGCAGATCGCACAGGCCGACATGCCCCGGTTCCAATAGGTCTCCTCTCCGGGCAGGTGTAGGCGCTTGGCTGTGGCCCCGGTGGCGATGATCAGGCTGTGGGTGCGCAATTCCCGCTCGTCAGAACGGACGACAAAGGGCCGCTGGCTTAAATCGACGAAGGTGACATCTTCAGTGTAGAGTTCCGCCCCCCACCGCTGCGCTTGGGCTCGCATGTTCTTCATCAGTTGGGGGCCGGTGATGCCTTCGGGAAAGCCCGGAAAGTTCTCCACCTCGGTGGTGGTCATCAGTTGCCCGCCCGGGATCCCGCCCGCCTGGAACCCCTCAAACACAACCGGCTTCAGGTTGGCACGCCCAGCGTAAATGGCTGCTGTAAACCCGGCAGGGCCGGAGCCGATGATCACCACATTCTCAACCCGATTTTGCTCTGCCATCCGATGTCTCTCCTTCTGCAACAGGACTAAAAGTCAAACTCATAACGACTACGCTTTAGCTTAACACCCTTTGGCAAACCGGGCGAGCTGGGGGCCTGCTGATCCTAATTTTCGCTCGCCTCAGGCAACCGGGGCAGGGTTTTGCCCGCCCCATCCGGTTATTTCTGCCCAGAGGTTGGCAGGGTGGCGGCCATTGCTCAAGTTCTGGATCCCCAACACCCAATCCCGGTTGACCCAAGCCAGAAGGAAAAGAGGTGTCTGAGATGGCCAGCAATTTGGTCTTGGTCAGAAAGCGGAGCTCAAATGAATTTTGTATCAGAAACTACAAAATACCCGTGTTGGCCTTTCTAGGATGAGTGAGCGTTTTTGGCCTGTCTGGGTCGAAGCGTGGGGATCACCTGCTGGGATCCCATTTGTTTCAGCCACAGTTCCCCCAGTCTTAACCGCAACCCAATCAGGAGAGAGTAATGGCATCCACGCCCCAAGAAGTGCTTCAGATGATCCAGGACAACAACGTCCAGATAGTGGATCTCAAGTTTGTGGATATCTTTGGCACCTGGCAGCATGTTTCCTTCCACACCTCGATGATCAAGGAAGAAACCTTCACCGAGGGGCTTCCCTTTGACGGATCCAGTATCCGGGGCTGGAAAGCGATCAACGAGTCGGACATGTACATGGTGCCGGATCCCAGAACGGCTTGGATCGATCCCTTTCTGGAGGTGCCCACCCTCAGCATAACTTGCAGCATTGTTGAGCCGCGCACTGGCCAGCCCTATAGCCGCTGTCCCCGCAGCCTTGCCGCCCGTGCCGTTGCCTATCTGCAATCGACGGGCATTGCCGATACGGCTTACTTCGGGCCGGAAGCGGAGTTTTTCATTTTTGAGGATGTTCGCTTCGACCAAACCCAAAACTCGGCCTACTACTTCGTGGATTCCATCGAAGGTCGCTGGAACTCGGGCCGCGAGGAGAAAGGTGGCAACCTGGGCTACAAGCCTCGCTACAAAGAGGGCTATTTCCCGGCCCCGCCCACCGATGCCCATCAAAACATCCGCACCGAGATGCTGCTGACCATGGGCAAGTTGGGGGTGCCCATCGAGAAGCATCACCACGAGGTGGCTACCGGCGGGCAAGGGGAGTTGGGCTATCGCTTTGCCGATCTGGTCACGGCTGCCGACTACATGATGGTTTACAAATACGTGATCCGGAACGTGGCCCGCAAGCACGGCAAAACCGTCACCTTCATGCCCAAGCCCCTATTTAACGACAACGGCACCGGCATGCACACCCACCAGTCCCTCTGGAAGGATGGCCAGCCTTTGTTCTATAGCGAAGGCACCTATGCCAACCTGAGCGAGACAGCTCTCTACTACATCGGTGGCTTGCTCAAGCATGCCCCGGCAATCCTGGCCTTCACCAACCCCACCACCAACTCCTACAAGCGCTTGGTGCCCGGCTTCGAGGCGCCGGTGAACCTGGCTTACTCCCAGGGCAACCGTTCCGCTGCCATTCGCATTCCGGTGACCGGCAACAATCCCAAGGCCAAGCGTCTGGAGTTCCGCTGCCCGGATGCCACCTGCAACCCCTACATCGCCTTTTCGGCCATGCTGATGGCTGGCCTGGACGGGATCAAGAATAAGATCCATCCCGGCGAGCCCTTGGACAAAGATATCTACGATCTGGAGCCGGAAGAGCTGGCCAAGATCCCTTCCACGCCTGGATCCCTGCTGGATGCTCTGGAAAGCTTGCAGAAGGATCATGCCTTCTTGCTGGAGGGAGGCGTCTTCACCGAAGATCTGATCCAGACCTATATCGAGTACAAGATCGACAACGAGATCAACCCCATCAATCTGCGGCCTCACCCCTACGAGTTCGCCCTTTACTTCGACGCCTAAGCGGTGTGGCCGATTCTGCAGCGGGATCCCTGATGGGATCCCGTTTTTTCTGAGCAAACGGCACTCCCAAACTGTGGATCCCTTGGGCAACTTAGCTACTTTTGGTCAACAGCACCTCGTGCCAGCGTTGAAGCGTCCTGTGCCGTCCATCGACCTGAGGAAGCTCAACCCAGAAACCAAAAGGGGATCCCCAGCCGGGATCCCTTCTCGCTGAGCTCATGCCAGAGCATCAACAGTTACGGGCAGATTAGCTCATGCTAACACGGCTACGGTCGTAGTTGAGCCGGAAGGTGGGATGCACTTTTCCTTGGATGCGGTTCCAGAAGTTGCGCACGTTGACATGCAGGCCAATCTGCTCTGTACCGCGGAGCAGCATGGATTGCTGGCGAATCCGAATCAAGCGTTGATGGCTCATCATCAAGCGGCGAGACAGGTCGTCCAAGAGGTGAGAACGGCCAGCAGCAGCCACCGGGGCAGATGCCTCTGCCGTCTGAACGGGTTGAGCCGATCCTTCGACCGCCTTGGGATGATAAGCCACACCTCGATAGAGCAGGTCAAGGTTGGTGGGCAAAACCACCGGCTTGGTCAGATGGCGGAACCGCCAGTCCAGCCCCCGGTAACGACCCCCCACTTTGCCGGGAGAAACCGCCGCTGTTGCAGAAGAGGGGGTGTAATCGACGCCACGGTAAAAGAGTTCCATGATCTTCGCCTCCAATGAGTTGAGTTTTCATCCGTTCGCCTTCTCCCAAGAGAAGCCCCACGGTTACCAGAAGAGTTGAGGCGCGTTCCTTCGGGATCTCTCCCTACTTCCGTCCTCTGGCTGCGATGTCGCTCTACCCATGATGAGCCGCCCAGCACGCGAGAGGATGAACGATTTCTATCTACATTCTGTATTATAAGCTACGGTTTTGGGGTGTTGTCAGCAACTTTTAACAAAAATTTCCACTGAGTTTCCGTCCAGCTTCCTCTGAATCCAGGCTGGATCTGAATCCGGGCTGGGCCAGCCGGGATCCTCGGGGGCAGCAGGGTGCAGAGCTTGAAGCCGAGTTCTTCGCTCTGTCCGAGATGCCAGAGGAAGCATTATCGTGGAAGAATCCTCAGGATTGGCTACAAAAGTTCACATTCCTCGGTGAGTGCCCTGTGCAGGAAGACTTTCGTCTGATTTTGGACATTGTGACGGTATTGGCGGCAGCGGCAGCAGGTGGATTCTTGGCTTCGCTGCTGAGGCAGCCGGTGTTGCTCGGCTACTTACTGGCCGGGATCTTGGTGGGGCCAACCGGGTTGGGGTGGATCAAAGAGTTGGTTCAGGTGGAAACCTTGGCCCAGTTTGGGGTGACCTTTTTGCTGTTCACCTTGGGGGTGGAGTTTTCCCTGAAAGAATTGCGCAAAGTGCGGGGGATCGCCGTTGGCGGAGGCATTTTGCAAATTGGCCTGACGATTTTGATCACGGCGGTGCTGGCGGTGGTCAGCGGCTGGTTGACGCCGGTGCAAGGGATCTTTTTGGGGGCCGTGCTCTCCTTGTCCTCGACTGCCGTGGTGCTGAAAAGTCTCACTGAGACCAACCAAATGGGCACTCCCCAAGCCCAGGCCATGCTGGGGATCCTGATTGTGCAAGATTTGGCGGTGGGGCTGATGTTGGCGGTGTTGCCGGCTTTGGACTCTCCCCTGCCGGAGCTGGCGGGATCCCTGGCCAGGGCCTTGGCAGAAATCGGCTTGGTGGGGCTGGGGGCGGTGGTAGGCGGGATTTGGCTGGTTCCCGGTTTCCTGCGTCTGCTGGCTCAGCAAGAGAGCAAAGAGGTGTTTCTGCTGGGGGTGATCAGCCTCTGCGTGGGGATTGCCCTGTTGACGGAGCGGCTGGGCATTTCCAGCGAGATTGGGGCTTTCATTGCCGGTCTGATGATCTCGGAGGTGGAGTACGCCGACCAAACCCTGGACTATGTAGAGCCTTTGCGAGATGTGTTTGCTGCTCTCTTTTTTGCGGCCATCGGCATGCTCATCGATCCCAGCTTTATCCTCGGCCATCTGTTGCTGATCCTGGGGCTGGTGGGTCTGGTGATGGTGGGCAAGTTTTGCATCGTGGCTCCCTTGGCGCGGCTGTTTGGTTACACTCTGCCGGCAGCGGTGGTGGTGGGGCTGGGCCTATCGCAAATCGGCGAATTCTCCTTTGTGCTGGCCAGCGAGGGGCAGGCTTTGGGATTGGTGTCGCGGCAGATCTATTTGTTGATTGTCAGCACCACAGCCGTTACCCTTCTGCTCACTCCCTTTCTGCTGAGGGGCGCTCCTCGACTGTTTTCCGGGCTACACGGGATCCCCTTCTTGGCCCGCTGGTTGGAATCGGGCGAGCGGCCCCGCGCTTTGGCCCCCGATGCTCCTCAACAGGGGCACGTGGTGGTGTGCGGCTATGGGCAGGTGGGGCAAGACATTGTGCGCATTCTCGAAGCCCGTCGTCACCCCCTCTTGGTCATTGATCAATCAGAACGGGTGATCCAACACCTGCGTTCCCGTGGGATCCCTTACCTCTACGGAAATGCGGCCAGCCCGTTGGTGCTGGAGAAAGCTTGCCTGCCCCAGGCCCGCGCTCTGGTCATTGCCCTGCCGGATCGCATGAGCATCCGCCTCTGCCTGAAACGAGCTCTGGAGTTGGCGCCGCGATTGGATGTGGTGGTGCGAGCTACCGACAAGGAAGACATCGAACAGCTCTATCAGTTGGGGGCCAGAGAAGTCGTCCACCCCGAATTTGAGGCCAGCCTGGGGCTGTGCAGCCATGTGTTGCTGGAGTTGGGAGAACCCCCAGACATCATTCAGCAGGAGATCCTGGCCATTCGCAGCAGCCACTACCGCGATCTACGCCCTCTCCACCCCAGTTGTCTGATCCCCGCGCCTGTCAGTTGGCTGACACCGCCGGCCCCACCTCCCTCTCCCCCCCTCCCCGCCAATGCCAACGGCAGCCACGACAGCCACCCACCTGAGTCTGTGCTGGCCTGGTGGGAACGCTGGCAGCGGCCTGTTCAACCCGAATGGGCAGGGATCCCTGGCTCTGCCGAGTAGAGATTTGCACCTCAATCTTCGTAGTATCCTGCAAACTGGAGGTGTGGCCACTGCAAGTTGCAAGCCTCGGGACAGTTCCCCCGCTGCCTTTGCGGATGGAGACGCTGGGAGGTTTTCCAGAGGCAACGGAAAGGGTCCTCGGCGTTGCTCGGCACTCTGGGGGGAGGGGTGCCCCATCTGTTTCTGGCATAGGTTGCCATGCCGACCGTCAACTATCTGCGCATCAGCTTGATCGATCGCTGCAATTTCCGCTGCCAGTACTGCATGCCTGACGAGGCGGAGTTGACGTGGCTGCAAGCCCCAGAGCGTTTAACGGATGAGGAAATCCTCACGTTGGTTCGAGAGGTGTTTTTGCCGTTGGGGATCGATTGCTTTCGCCTCACCGGCGGCGAACCCCTGCTCAGGCCGGGGCTGGAGCACCTCATCCGGGCTCTATGCAGCCTGCCTGGGGTGAGAGATGTGGCCCTTACCACCAACGGCTTCAACCTCAGCCAAAAAGCTCAACTCCTCTATGAAGCGGGGTTGCGCCGCATCAACATCAGCTTTGATTCCCTCAACCCCGAGACCTTTCGACTGATCACGGGGCGGGATCGCTGGCGGCAGGTCTGGGCCGGGATCCAAGTTGCCCACCAAGTGGGGTTTGATCCCCTCAAGTTGAATGTGGTGGTGATCCCTGGGCTCAACGAATCGGAAGTGGAAGATCTGGCTGCCCTTACCCTGGAGCGGCAATGGCATGTGCGCTTCATCGAGTTTATGCCCATCGGCAATGCTGCCCTCTTCCAGCAGACGGGCTGGGTAGAGTCTGAGGTGCTGCGACAGCGAATTCGCGCTCGCTTTGGCCTGGAACCCGGGTTTGTGGCCGGCAATGGGCCGGCAGATGTGTTTCGCATCCCGGGGGCAAAAGGCACCTTGGGCTTTATCAGCCAGATGTCGGAGTGCTTTTGCGATCGATGCAACCGCATGCGGCTATCCAGCGACGGTTGGCTGCGCCCTTGCCTGCTCAACGAATCCGGCCAAATCAACCTGCGGGATCCGCTGCGAGCTGGGATCCCTGCCGAAAGGCTAAGACAGCAGGTGCGAGAACTGCTGGACATCAAGCCGGACATCAACTTCAAAGGACGGGACACCGGCAGCCAGGGATCCTACCGGCGCACCATGTCTCAGATTGGCGGCTAGCGGGGATAAGGGATCCGCAAAAGCTGGTTGACCGGTGGGTGGGCCACCTGCAACTGTTTCCCATCCGGCCACTGGATCTGGATTTCCTTGACCCCTGTTTCGGATCCCAGGCCAAAGTGGGCCACCGGCTCCATCTGACAGAGGTAGCCGCTGCCGGCGTCGATGGCCTGGACTTGGGTGCGAGTGGAGGTGAGCAGCCTTACCAACGCGCCGCGGGCCGGGGCTCCCTGGCGGGTGAGGGGCAGAACCCTCAGCCAGTTGTTGGCATTGGCCTGAGGGCGATAGAAGCTGAGAGGCTGGGCGCCAGACTCCCCATGGGCAATCAACAATTCTAGACGACCATCCCCATCCACATCGGCCACCGCTGCTCCTGTCCCCAATCCCTGCGGCTCGGCAGCATCTCCAATGTCGATGGCTTGCCAACGGCCTGAGCGCCATGCAAACAGACGGTTGGGCTCGCCGATGTTGTTGAAAAACAGCTCTGGGTAGCCGTCGTTGTCGAAGTCGGCAGCAATGACCGTGCGAATGCGGGAGGGCCTAGCCAACTCCGGGGGGGCTACATCCTTAAAAAAACCGTCGGGGGTCTGGATCCAGAGGCGATGGGGGCCTTCCCAGTTGCCGTAGAGCAAATCCAGCCGTCCATCCCCATCCAGATCCACCGCCGCCACGCCACGTCCGTGCTCGTCCGGATCCGCCAGGCCCACCTCAGCGGCAATCTCTTCAAAGGTGCCATCCCCCCGGTTGCGAAACAGAAAGTTGGGCCCCTGCTCATTGACGGCAAAAATGTCCATCCGCTGCGAGACCAAGGGCAAGGCCACCAGACCCCGCCCGCCCGTCACCCGATTGAGTCTCGCTTCTGGCGCTACATCGGCGATCATCTGGTTGGAGGCCAGCTCATACAGGCGCATAGGGCCGCCGTAGTTGGCTACGAAAAATCCATAGCTCCCCTGGCCAAGACGATCCACACAAGCTACAGAGCGACCTGCGGTCAAGTTGAGGGCATCTTGGTTTTGCGGCAGGGAGAACAGGTCCACCCAGGCGGATCCCTGCCAGTCGAAGAGGCGATCCCCAAAGCGCTTGCGCCCGCCGAAGGTATCGGTGTTCAAGACATAAAGTTCTTCCTGCCCGTCCCCGTCAAAGTCGGCGGCAGCCACCCCAATTGCCATGCGCCCTGCATCGGCCAGGGTGTCGTCTGCTTGATCCACCAAGGTTTGCCCATCCCACTTCAAGACTCGATTGGAGCCGCGGAACCCGCACACAAACAGCTCAAAGGCCCCATCCCGATCCAAATCGCAAGCGGCAACCCCGTAGAAAAGGGCAGGTGGGTTAAAGCGGATCTGCGAGCTGCAATCTTGGAACATGGGGATCCCATCGGAGAACAATAGGAACTGGTGGAGCTTCCAGCTCTGATGGTATGCTGGATCTTCGCTGGAACTTCCCCTTCAACCATGCCACGCATCAAATCTGCCATCAAGCGCGTTCAGATCGCAGAGCGTAATCGGCTGCGCAATAAAGCCACCAAAGCCATGGTGCGCGCTCTGATGAAGAAAGTGATCTCCCTCTCAACTGCCTATGCCGCCAACCCACAGCAAGAAACTCTGCAGGAAATCCAGGCGGCGATGAGTGCTGCTTTCAGCCGCATTGATAAAGCTGCCAAAACCGGCGTCCTGCACAAAAACACAGCCGCTCGTCGTAAGGCTCGGCTGGCCCGGATTGTGAAGCTATCTGTGGCTTCCTCGGAAAAATCCCAGGCTGAGGCTTTGGGTGGGCGTGATTGACTTCTCCTGCTGCTTCGGAAGTGGTGCTTGTGCGGGATTTCAGCTAGAAATCGCAGGAGCCCCGCA
>NZ_JANSHS010000374.1:0-5942 GCF_047461695.1 Synechococcus sp. R6-7 | reverse complement strand
GGGGGGATCCCTGTGGTCAAGATAATACCGAACGGCTTGGGTCAGGTCGATTTCCAGGTCGCGGTTTTGGATGTCGGTGATCATCCTGTGCATAAGCTCCAGATGGATGCGGTCGTCTTGGGTGAGCAGAGCATACTTGCCATTGGGGCTGTTGTTGAGGGCGGCCAAGGCCGCTTGGGTGGCGGTAGCCGTTTTGGAAGGAGGCTTAAGGCGGGCATCCCGTAGCAAAAGAAACTGAAGCTCAGGGTGAGCACTCACCAATTGGTTGAAGTTATTGAGCTGTCCATACATGCTGCTGGGACCCACTTGGATAAAGGCGATCACCCGCTTCTCGGCGGAGAAATAGAGGTGATCTGGAAGTTTGCGTTTGCCCAGCTTCAGGGTGCTCATGGGGACAGGATGGATCCCTTGCAGGGCATTGACGATGGTGCGCAATTTGCCGATGTCGGCTGTGCTGTCGATGATCGCCTCTTGGGGATAGGCGGCGCGGAGCTGAGCCTCAGTGGTGCGGAGATAGGGATCCAGCGTCTCAACAAGATCGGCAGATGGGCTGGGATCCCGAAGGGGTGGAGATAGAACGATGGAGGGGCCGTGGGCAGGCAGAAGGGGGATGAGCAGTTGTTTGAGGGTTTGCAGCTCAGTTTCGAGCCGCTGGACACGGGCGGCTAGATTGCTGGCAGTGGGTACAACTTGCACCTGGGGAGGGAGAGGGATCCCGTTGATGTAGTGGCGATAGTAGGCTGAGGCCCGGTTGAGAATGGCGCGGATGGAGGGTTGGCTGAGGATATCGCTGAGGTCATCGGCGGTGAAGAGAGCTTGGAGGTGGATCCCTGAGGGCAGGCGGCTCTGGAGAAGGGCTTGAAGCTGGGGAAGAGAGGGGAGATCTAGGGAGAGAACGGTTTGGGAGAGACGATCAACGGTGGCCCGGTCAAATTGGGTTTGGAAATGTTGCCAACGGTCGGGGAACAGATTGAGGATAAACAGACTGTTGGGGATACGGGTAAAAAGCTCTTTCAGGGCATCGCCCAAGTTGAGGAGGATATCTCGATTTTCTTCTCGGCCCAAAGCTTCCAATTGGTCAAAGACAATAATGAGAGGTCGGTCAAGCAGCGAGAGCCTACCGATGACTTTCATTCCTTCTAGAGCAAAGGTGTTGCGGTCGAGATCTGCACTCCAGGGGGGCAACCCAATCAAGCCGGTATCCTCGGGATCCAGGTCGGTACCGCTGAGCCAGCGGATGATCTGTTGACGGCGGTTGGGATCCCTGTAGCTGCAGTATTTGATGATGCCCTTGAGAATGTTTTCGGTGGAACCGGTGAGAAAGTTTTGCTCTGCCCACCAGCGCAGAACCCGTTTTTCAATGGCTTGCCATTGTTGACGACGACGCTCGGTGCCTTCTGCTCCCAGGCAATGAAAGAGGTTGAGGGGATCCGCCGTGAGAAGGGAGAGAAGCTCTTCAGTTTTTGAGGTTTGGGGGAAGGTTTTCAAGATTTCCACAAAGCTCTTGGCAATCAAGTAGTCGAGCTGGGTGTGGTGATGGGCATCTACCCGTTCGCGCAGGGATTCCAGGGTGTGGCTGTAGATGTGGTGGTAGATGTTGTCGGGATGGGTGGGCTGAGGGATAAACAGGAGACGGTTGTGGCGCAGGAGGTTTTGGGCCACCCGCATGATCAGGTGGGTCTTGCCGGATCCAGGTTCTCCCAGTAAGACAACCCCTCGGCTCTGGTGGTTGGGATCCCGTTGGATGTCCTGTAGGGTGGCAGTGAGCTGCTGGTACTGAGGCTGATAGATGGTGGTCTCGTCGGGATAATGCTGAAAGGGATTGTCAACTCTGCTGTTGGCGAAAGGATTGGGAACATTCTGGGCTTTGAGCTGAGCGTGGGTGAGGTGGCGATAGAGGTGGTAGGTAAAGAGGGCATCGTAGCTGGCGTCGTGGGCCAGTTTGGAGTTGAAATAGCCGCTCTCCAGTTGGATACTAAGATGTTTGCTAAGATACTCTAGACTGTAGCTGGGGAGGTTGGGGAAACATTCCTTGGCAGCTAGCCAAGTGCAAAAAACGGGGTTAGAAAGCCACTCTTGGTTAGCTTGCTCAAAGGCTTGTTTAAGGATTTTTAGGTCTTGCTCTGCGTGGTGGAAAACAAGAGTCTTGCCTTGTGCCAAGCGCCGCAGGTCAGCAACGATTTGGGCCAAAGGTTTGGGCTGGGGGTGGTGGGGCGAGTATTCTTGGGTGTAGGCATGGTAAATAAGCTTGCCGCTGCTGTCGATAAGGGCGATTTCTTTGAGGTTGGGGTTGCCCTCGGTGTCGATAACCAAGTAGCTCATGGAGGGGCGGGATCCCGTGATGCTAATGTGCTCAATATCTTAGTGTAACTCTGGGTAGGCGGGTTCACCCGACACCAAGGGAACTGGAGATGAGTGAGCAGTGGTATTTTGCATACTAACCTAGATGCCCAGCAGATGGGACACCGTGCTGTTGATTTCAAGGAAGCTAGGCGTGCTCGTTTGCAGGGATACCGCCTGACGTTCAACAAGCGCGGCAACGATGGAACCGGCAAGGCCAACATTGTCCGGGATCCCTCTGGGGTTGTGTGGGGAGTTGCCTATCTGTGCAGCTCGGACAGGCTGGAGAGGATGGATCGGTATGAAGGAATTCCGGGAGGTCATTACCGTCGCCAGCAGGTTCAGGTTCGAAGCGATGAGGGTGAAGTGATCGAAGCAATGACTTACGTGGCGGGAGATTCATTCATTGATGATTCATTGATCCCAAGCGAGGGATATCTTCAAGGAATCTTGAAGGGGGCACGAGAGCATGGGCTTCCCCCCGACTACATTCATCAAATTGAAGCGATGGGGTTGGGTGGCTGAGAGCACTCTGTCCAAGGGGATTGAGGCTGCTGGCAAACAGGTTCCTGCCCCTGACCTTAAGATGGAGCCTCAAACCAGGTGGGTTGATCCCGAACGGTTTTGGCAGCGTCCAGATCCAAGAGAGTGCGGCCTATTCGATAAAAGTGACGGCACATCCGTTGGCAATCCGAAAGGTCGGCGACTGTTATCTCAATCACCTACAACCATGCCAAACAGGCCACAGCAAAAGGCTGGCCATCGCAATGGTACTCCTCTTGCGTCTACAGATGCGGTGGGGCTAGTGTTGCCAGACTCTCATCTAACTCAGTAACTGTTCTTGCAACACGGAGTTTCTCAATAAAACGATGTAGTCTTGAATCTCTTGCGGAAGCATTTTAATGTCGCTATCCATTTGTCGATGAACAGAGAGAACCTCAACTCCAACCAGTTGATTTTCCTTGTCGAAATCCAAAACAACCCCAGGGGCAATCTCCTCTGAGCTTTGGACTTGAGCTGTTGTCAAACGAATATATCCAGCATCCACATCAGGATCAAACTCGATGAAAGGTCTCATGGCAGCTTTTTCCCCATTGTTCGATCAAAAAAGATAGTCACCACTGTCCAAGGATCCGTTGATTCATCGTAAACAATCTTCAGGAGGCGATTGCCGTACTCCGGAATTCGACCATAGGCTTGCTTGAGCTGAGGATCTTTGGGATCCACTTGTACGTAGTCAGGGCAGCTCAGAACTCTCTCGATCCACTGGCTTGCGATCTCTTGTCGCTGCTGCAGCCGTCTCAACGCATGCTCAGATAGCCGAAAGTGCTCAGACTCTAACACGAGCTACCCAAATGAGATAAGGAGCCGCTGGCGGGAGCTGACAACTCTTTTTTTCCTGCGGTTAAAGAGTAAACCTTGCCATATCATCTTCTCCACCGGATCTCGACCGTCAAACGGGGGGATCCCTGAGCAAGCTAGCTCTGAGATAGGCGCTTCACCTCAGCTCCAGAGAGCAGGCGATGGGCTTCTTGCAACAAAGCCGGGATCCGGTCGCGGTGGGGGCTGTGGATAAGATAAGGTCGCAGGGCTTCGGCATCCACTTTGTCTGCCCGCTGGCCGGGGAGCCAACTGCCGGCATTGCCCAACAGGTTGTAACGGCTCTTGGCATAGTCCACCAAGTCATAGGCCAAGACCAAATTGCGCAGCAGCAGAATGAACGGGATATTCACTTGTCCGGGGGTTTGGTCGTAGCGAGGCAGGCCCTGGTGCCAAGTTTTGGCGTAGTGTTCCCCCACCTGCTCGATCAAAGCTTGCTCTAGGCGGGCCAGGATCGGCGGCAACAGCTCATCAGCCCGATCCAATAACTCCACCGCCTGCAGGTGCTCATCAAAATCGCTGGGTCGGGCCGCCCCAATGCTGAGGGTGTGAACCTGGGGATGGGACAGACAGAACAGGTCGTTGAAGACCATCGGGCTGAGGGGTTGGCACAACTGCACCAGCTTGGCGGGCGGATCGTAAAGCCTGCCCCCCTTATCCGAGGGACTGATGATGAATACCCCCATATCCTGCTGAGCGGCAGCCTCAATGGCGGGCCAGTTGGTCTGGTTGACAAAATACCAGTGCAGGTTGACGTAATCGAAGCCCCCTGACCGTATGGCTTCCACGATCAACTCCGTCGGCCCATGGGTGGAGAAGCCGACAAAACGCACCCGCCCCTGCCGTACCAGGCGCTGACACACCTCCAGACACCCCCCTGGACGCAGGCTGTGCTCCAAGTCTTCCCAGGTATTCAACCCGTGGATGGCCAGCAGATCCACATAATCGAGGTTCAAGTAGCTCATCGATTGCTCGAACTTGGCCAGGAACTGCTGCGGGTCGGCGCTGGGGCCAATTTTCGTCTGCACAATCAGATCTTGCCGGGGAAAGAGCGGCAAAATGCGGCCCAACTGCATTTCAGAAGTGCCATAGCCGCGGGCAGTTTCGATGTGGTTGATGCCCACCTCCAAGGCCCGGCGAATCGTCGCCTCCAGGTTCTGCTGGCTTGCCGCTGGGATCCCTGACCAAGGAGTATCTTGCCAACTGTGTTGATAGCGCATGCCACCACAGCTCAGCACGGGCATAGACAGCTCGGTACGCCCAAATCTGCGATACTGCATGGTTTTTCCCCTGGACTAAGCCCCATTTTAGGGCGGGCTTTCCATACCCCACCGCCGAAACTTGAACCCTGAGCCGGCCGCATTGTGCAGCAGTCACCGTCAGAAATCAAGAAATCAGATCAGTCTGGAAATGTGAGGGCTGCAGGGGAGCGACTAAGCTAGAGTGTTCTCAAGAGTACGGGGCTGACGGGGCTCGAACCCGCAACTTCCGCCGTGACAGGGCGGTGCTCTAACCAATTGAACTACAGCCCCAATCGCTGCGAATATCTATTCTGGATGTGAATGAGGATTGTTGTCAATCATGGTGGTTAGTTTGGCAGCACAGGCCGCAACCCTTGTGGATACTGCTCCCCAAAACGGGATCCCGACGGCGGCAATGCAACAGGTGGCGGATGTGCTCACCCAGGTGGCTCAACACCTGGATCACCTGCAATACACCACCTTGCGCTACCCCGATGGCGGCTGGCTGACGGTGCGGGTGGTCGAGGATCCTGCTGCTGGCGACTCATCCTCAGAGGGATCCCAGCCGACGACCCATCTGTGGATCCCGGCCTTCGGCCACCTGGAAGATGCCCACACCACGCTGGCAGAGCTTAAGGATCGAGCGCCGGAGCTGGAGACCGCTTCTTTTGGGGTCTTGGAGCTGTTGTTCTTGGCGTTGGGCCTTTCTCGTGCCGATGGTATTGTCTTTTACGACCAAGCTGGGGATCGGCAACAGGGCAAAACCGTAGCCTGCCGAGCTTTGATGGAACAGGTCAATCAATCGCTTCGCAGATGGGCCTCTCCACCCCCTTCAATGGCTTGAGCTCTTGAACTTTTCTCTTTTATGGTTTTGTGGTCATTTCGATTCAAACTAGGACAAAGCGTTGAATGCGGAGGGCCAGAAGGCTTTTCTAAGGACTCCGTCCCGCCGGCGCGATAGGACTCCGTCCCGCTGGCGCG
>NZ_JANSHS010000373.1:0-3819 GCF_047461695.1 Synechococcus sp. R6-7 | reverse complement strand
GGGGTGAAGGCTGGGGACGGATCGCCACCTGGATCGGCTCGTCTTGGAAGTCCTTGTCCTTGAGGCGAAACCCAAACTCCAGGTCATCTTTCACCTTGCCGAGACGGGGAAACAGCCTGACGGCTGCTTTTTTGAGTTCTTCCTCATTTTGGAAAATGGCCTGGTGAATGGCGCTGGAACGCCCCACTGCCAGGGATCCCACCGGCAGCCAAGGATTGGGCTGGCCAGGCGCGGGCTGGCGACGGCGGGCAAAGATGTTGAACTCCGGCATCCCCTTGGCTTTCAGCTCGTCGTACCGTTTGGCGGCTTCCTTACGCTTGGCAGTGTTGGAGCTGGCCGGTTTTTTCTCAGGCTTGGATTTGCGAAAACCCTTAGACGGATTCATACTTGGGCTGACGAGAGGGGGGATTTTTGCAGCTTAGCGCAGATCGGATCCCCTTCTCTGCTGGGGATCCCTTGTCCTCATTGTCCGTAGCCGGCGTGCTATACTTGTTGAGCTTCGGCGGGTGGTTAGAGGGGCCCGTCAGTCGGGATGTAGCGCAGCTTGGTAGCGCACTTCGTTCGGGACGAAGGGGTCGCAGGTTCGAATCCTGTCATCCCGATGGCTTTAAAGTTCACTGAGCTCTCAACTTAATCTTGGGGGTTTAATTTTGGGGGTGTAGGTGACGCAGCCAGGCATTGACGTTGACCCGAATTCGCTGCCCAACCTGTAAGAGGCGGTGCAGGTTTTCGGCAGAAATGTCTCGGCAGTCTTCTTGGGGCCAAGCTGGGCAACGCGGGCCAATTTGACGCTCCAGCGCTGTCAGATAGAGCTCTTGCAGGCGATCCAAGTTGATGGGCAGGCGCAGGTCTGCAGCCAATTGCAGCCATTCTTCCAGGTTGTAGAGCTGTTCGCCGAAGGTCTCCGGCTCAAAAGCGTGGGCAAGGTGCCACATCCCCCGCTGTAGGAGCCGATCCAGAACCCGGGCTGCCTCTTCCCGCCGCAACTGACACCCCAACTGCTCGGCCTCGCGCACAATTGCCCGCAATTCCAGCAGGTGATCCCGCTTGCCCTCTTCCATTTCCATTGCCCGCAAACTGCTCAACAGGCGTTGGTTGAGGGTGATCTGAGCGGCAGCCAACAACTCTTCCGGGATCGGCAGGCCGTCGGCCCGAAAGGCCATCAAGACCCCGTAATTGTCCAGGTAGGTTTGGCGGTAGAGCTGGGCCAGGCGGTCTAGGGTATCTTGAGTGAGCCAGCGCATCATCTGCTGCCGATCTTCGTCGTCGAGGGCGTTCAAGTCGAAGGTTTCCGGCCCAAATAGGTCTTGCAGGGTCAGGATCATCTGTATCCGGCTGTGGGATCCGGCCAGCAGCCGCGCTTTTATCTGCTCGTAGATGCGCCGCCCAGCAAACGGCTTGACGCCACATTGAAAGTCCCAGCCGCCGAGGTGGAGCACGGCGTAGATTAGATCGTGCTCTTCGCGGGTGGTGGGAAAAGTGAGCTTCACCCGCCCGATAGCCAGTGTCGACCCGCCTATCGTCAGGCGCTCTTGATCCACTTGATCCAGCACATATCCTTGGGAACGGGGGATCCCGTTAAACAGGGAAAACATGGCGTGCTGAGCCACCAGCCGTTGCGGGCTGATCAAGCTGGGGCGCACCAAGGCGCAATAGACCCCCTTGCCGTCTCTGTAGAGGTCGAGGTTGCTGGGGGCCTTGCTCAGGCGCTGCAAAAACTCCTCTTCTAGGTTGACATCCGCCACTGCTGCTGCCAACTGGATAGCCCGTGCCGCGTAACGCAGGATCTGCACCCCTTCAGGACGGGATAGCTCCTCGAAAAACCAGCCACAACTGGTGAACATCAACTGGCTGTAGCGCTGCATCTCCAACAGGCGCAGCACTTGCACCCGATCTTCGGCGGTGAGGCGGTGGCTCTGGTGCTCCTGCAAAAAGGCATCACAGCGCTCCCGATCCAAAATCACCTCGATGTAACGATCCCGCGCCAGCCAGGGATCCCGCAGGTAGGCTCTGGCCTCCGTCTCGTAGATCTCGGCCAGCTGATCCCGCAGCCAGTTGAGGGCGTCCCGCAGCGGTTGCCGCCAGCGTTGGTGCCACCCTCCCACCGCTCCGCAGCCACAGTCTCGCGACCACCGTCCTACT
Organism: Synechococcus sp. R6-7; assembly: GCF_047461695.1. Lineage (NCBI taxonomy): Bacteria > Bacillati > Cyanobacteriota > Cyanophyceae > Synechococcales > Synechococcaceae > Synechococcus > Synechococcus sp. R6-7. Next base: position 1,677 of record NZ_JANSHS010000373.1, on the reverse strand, counting down.
CCGTGGGCGCAGCTCCAGGCGGTGACCGGTTTCAGTTGCACCTCCCAAGTGGGGGGATGTTGGCTGAGAAAATGGCTGTAGTTGCCCACCTGCCAGCCCCGGCGGGGAAATTCCTCGCAAAAGGCATAGGCCAGCGTGCGTTCTACACCCCGCTTGTGGTGGCCAAAAGTCTCGCCATCGGTGGCACAGTTGATCAGATAGGCTTCCCCCTCTTTGTCCGGGCGCAGAGCGGAACGGATCCGCTCCGCCAGAGAGTGGGTGCTGTAGACGATATCCCCAAAGCCCAAGTCACGGGAAATGGGGCCATCGAAAAAGAAAATATCCAAGTACCCCTCCCGATCGGGGGTAAAGCAGCGGTAGGGCCGACGGGGATCGATCTGGCCTTGGCTGACATCGATCCACTCCGTTTGTCCCAAGGGGCGAATGCGCTGCGCTTGGCTGGGGGCCAAAATGACGAAGCGGATCCCACATTCGACCAAGGCCGTGACCGTTGCTGCATCAATGGCGGTTTCGGCCAGCCACATCCCCTGGGGATGGCGCCCAAAGCGGTGTTGGAAATCGGCAATTCCCCAGCGGATCTGGGTGTACTTGTCTCGCTCGTTGGCCAGGGGCAGGATGACGTGGTTGTAGACTTGGGCGATGGCATTGCCATGACCCTCCAGCCGCTCAGCGCTGAGACGGTCGCCGGCCAAAATGCGCTGGTAAACTTCAATGTCATGCTCCTCTAGCCAAGAGAGGAGAGTAGGGCCGAAGTTAAAGCTCAAGAATTCATAGTTGTTGACAATACGCACCACCCGTCCTTGGTCGTCCAGAACGCGGGCAAAGGCGTTGGGGCGGTAACATTCCGCCCAAATGCGCTCGTTCCAGTCGTGAAAGGGGCTGGCGCTCGGCTGTCGCTGAATGCGGTTGAGGCAGGGATCCTCCCGAGGCGGCTGATAAAAATGGCCGTGCAACACCACGTACGGCCGCGCAGAGGAAAGCTCAGCAGCACCTGCCGGAGAAGGAGCCGCTTGCATCGGCGGGTCGGAGACCAAATCGCTGTGCCCTGACTGTGCCGCTGGCCTATCGGAATTTTTGGAGCCACTCGGCATCATGAGATTACACTCCTTTTAGAGGCCTCCAACTGGGTTACAGGGGAAGGCAATGTTAACTTAAGTTCATATCCATACGTTACAGCGATCCCCGATCTGCAACGGTGAATGTAAAAGATTCAGTTGGAAATTTGACAGGGAACAAACATCGGTCAGTAATCTTTGCGTTTTCCTCACAACAGAAGGGATCCTGGGACTTAGCGGGTGGGGGCCGATCTGCCGGTGGCCATTTCCCACGCCGAACAACCCGTTTGAGGTCAGGCCCCCATTGGAATCCCGGTGGATCCCCAGCTCGAACTCACATTCCGGTCCAGTGCCACCAGGCCCAGCCCAGCCCCACCAGCAGCGCCGTTATCCCATAGAGGGATCCCACCACCTGCACCTCCGACCAGCCCCCCAGCTCCAGATGGTGGTGCAAGGGCGACATGCGCAACAGCCGTCTGCCTGTGCCGGTTTTGCGTTTGGTGTATTGGAAGTAGCCCACCTGCAGCATCACCGACAGCGCCTCTGCCACCAGCACTCCCCCCATCAGGGCCAAGGCCCAGAGCTGATCCCCCAGCAGCGCCAACCCGGCCAGAGCACCCCC
>NZ_JANSHS010000372.1:0-7919 GCF_047461695.1 Synechococcus sp. R6-7 | reverse complement strand
GGGCCGCAACTTGGGGGCTGGGATGACCGGCGGCCTGGCCTATGTGCTGGATGAGGAGGGCAACTTCCCCGCCAAGGTCAACGGGGAGATCGTGCGCATTCAGCGGGTGCAGACAGCAGCAGCAGAGGCACAACTGAAGAGCCTGATCCAGGAGCACTATCGCCGCACCCATTCCCCCAAAGCGGAGCGCATTCTGCAAAATTGGGAATCCTATTTGCCTCTGTTTTGGCAGGTGATCCCGCCTTCGGAGGAGGGCAGCGAGCTGACGGATCCCTTGCGATCCCAGCCGCTGGCAGTGGAGTCTTAAGGATCTCTCAGAGCCTGCCGGTAACACTTCTTATCCCCACGACGGCCAGAGAGGCTGGTAAACTGCGAGAGTATACCTGGCCTTTTCATCCGCTTTAAATCACTATGAGTCCCAGTTTGCAAGCTGCTCAAACTCAAGCGCGAGTGCCCACCGAGACCATCCTGACGCCGCGCTTCTACACCACCGATTTCGAGGCCATCGGCAAAATGGGCTTAGGGGATCGAGAGGCCGATTTCCAGGCCATCCTGCAGGAGTTTCGCGCCGACTACAACCGCTATCACTTCGTCCGGGGTGAGGAGTTCAACCAAGACTGGGAAAGCCGCCTGGATCCGCAGGCGCGCCGGTTGTTTGTGGAGTTCTTGGAGCGCTCCTGTACAGCCGAGTTCTCCGGTTTTCTCCTCTACAAGGAGCTGTCGCGCAAGCTAAAAGAGACCAACCCCGTTTTGGCCGAGTGCTTTGCCCTGATGAGCCGCGATGAGGCCCGCCATGCCGGCTTTCTGAACCGCGCCATGGGCGACTTCAACATGGCCTTCGACCTGAGCTTTCTCACTAAGCACAAGTCTTACACCTATTTCGCGCCGCGTTTCATCTTCTATGCCACCTATCTCTCGGAGAAGATCGGCTACTGGCGCTACATTCTCATCTACCGCCACCTGGAGGCCCACCCCGAGGATCGCGTTTACCCGATCTTCAACTTCTTCAAGAACTGGTGCCAGGACGAGAACCGCCACGGCGATTTCTTTGCGCTCATGCTCCTAAGCCAGCCGCGGCTGCTCAAGGGATGGGTGGCCAAGCTGTGGTGCCGCTTCTTCTTGCTGTCGGTGTTCGCCACCATGTACCTCAATGATGTGGGAGAGCGCCCGGATTTCTACCGCCTCATCGGCTTGGATCCCCATACTTATGACATGGAGGTAATCTACAAGACCAACCGCGAGGCGGCCAAGGTGTTCCCGGTGGTGTTGGATGTGGAAAACCCTGAGTTTGTGCGGCGGCTGCAAAAGTGCGTGGCCAACAACGCTAAGCTGAGGGAGATTGCCCGGGGATCCGGCCCCTTCAAGGGTTTGCGCAAGCTGCCCCTCTACTTGGATAACTTCTATCAGTTTTTGCGGCTGTTCCTCCTGAAACCTCGGAAAGCTGGCTTCTACCTGTGGGAGCAGCCGGAGCCCCGTTTTGAAGGAACGGCTGTTTCTGCTTGAGCCGTCTTGCCCTCAGCTTGGTACCCGTACAGCCTCATAGGTCAGCCATGAACATTGCCGCTGAGATTACGCCGCTCTTTTTGCTGGGAACGCTGGCCTTTTTGGGTTGGGGCTTCTGGAGAGCCCGTCGGCGGGGATCCTTAGCCGTTTGGGTGTGGTTACAGGGATCCCTGCTGCTGCTGCCCTGGGTGGTCTTCCTAGGGCTGTTGCTGCTGGGAATCTACCTCAACTTTGCCGGTTTCCTGCTGCTGTTGCTAGTGTTTACGGGGCTCTACATTGCCGTGGGGCGCAAGACCCGCCAGTTGGCCCAGCAGGAGCTGCAGGCGCGGCGGCAGCAGCTGGCCCAGTTGGAGGAGCAGCCAGAAGTTGCAGCAGAATCGCCGGCGCAGGCTTCGGCGGAGCCAACGGTGGTTCTGCGCAGGATCTCCGCTGAGGATCTGCAGGCCATTCAGTCTATTTTCGGCCTCGATACCTTTTTCGTCACCGAGACCGTCCCCTATGGGGAAGGGGCGATTTTTAAGGGCAACCTGCGCCAGGAGGCGGAGGTGGTGGTACCCCTGCTGGTGGAGAAGCTCAAAGAGCAGGTGGGCAGTCGCTACCAGCTCTTTTTGGTGGAGGATCCGGCGGAAAAGCCGGCGGTGGTGGTCTTGCCGGATCCCATCGTCAATTACCGCGCTTCCGTGGGGGCGCAGATCCTGGCGGGGGCGTTGCTGGTCTTCAGCTTCGTCGCCACGTTGGAGGTGGGGGCCAATCTCTTGGGCTTCCGGCTGTTGGATGCGCCAGGGCGCTGGGTGGAAGCCCTGCCGGTGGCGGCCGGGATCTTCGCCATCTTGCTGGTGCATGAGACCGGACACCGCTGGATGGCGGGCAAGTACGGCGTGCGCCTCAGCCCTGCTTTTGTTATCCCCAGCTTGGGGATCGGCACGCTGGGATCCCTAAACCGCATCCAATCGCCGGTGCCCAGCCGCAAGGCCCTCTTCGACATTGCCTTTGCCGGCCCGGCAGCGAGCGGGATCCTGTCGCTGCTGGTGCTCTTGGCTGGCCTGAAGCTCTCCGGCTCCGAGGGTCTGTATGTGCCCACGGAGATCTTCCGCAGCTCCATCCTGGTAGGCACCCTAGCGCGGCTGGTGCTGGGATCCCAGTTGCAGGCGGAGCTGGTTCCCATTCATCCTTTTGTTGCCGTGGGCTGGATTGGCCTGGCAATCACCGCCTTGAGCCTGCTGCCGGCAGGGCAGCTGGACGGGGGTCGCATTGTGCAGGCGGTGTACGGGCGGAAGACGGCGGCCCGCGCCACCTTCATCACCCTGATTGCCTTGGCGGTGGCGGCCATCAGCAACGTCTTGGCCCTCTACTGGGCGCTGCTGATCCTGTTCATCGCCCGCGAGCCAGAGCGTCCACCGCAGGATGAGATTACTGAAACCGACGGTCAGCGGGATGCTTTGGCATTGCTGGCCCTCTTTTTGATGGTCATGACCCTGTTGCCGATTGCTCCGGCCTTGGCGGGCTTTCTCAATTTCCCCAACGGCTGATGGGGTAGAGGCCCAGGATCCGCCGGCGAGAGGAGCTCACTGTGTCTGGACCGGGGAAAGGCTTTGGCCTAGGCAGAGCTGGAAAGGACAGAGGAGAGCACCTGCAGCGTCTGTTGGCCCAAGCCGTTCGCCATCACCAGGCAGGGCAATGGCCACAGGCTGTCTCACTTTACCAGCAGGTGCTGCAAGCCCAGCCCACCCACCCCGAGGCACTGCACCTCTTGGGGGTCTGTCGGCAGCAACAGGGATCCCTGGACGACGCGATTGCCCTGATCCGGCAGGCCCTTGCCCACCAGCCCTGGTTTCCCGACGCCCACTTTAATTTGGGAATTGTTCTCAAGCAGGCGGGGCAGCTGGCGGAGGCGAAAACTCACCTGCAACTGGCCCTAGAGCAGGGGGGGCCGGATCCAGAAGTCTTCTACCAGCTGGGGCTGGTGCTGCGGCAGCAGGGGGATTTGGAGGCGGCCCTTGTCCCCTTGGGACAGGCCCTGGAGCTGCAGCCGGACTTTGCCGATGCCGCCTACACCCTGGCCATCCTGCTGCGGGATTGTGGCCGGGAGGAGGAAGCGGCGGAGCTGTTCTACCAACTCTGGCAAGCGGATCCCGCCGACTTGGCCGCGGCCCTGGGCTGGTGTGTTAGCCAGTTGCCCTTGCTGTACGCCTCGGCAGACCAAGTTTCCGTGGCTCGGGAGCGCTACCGCCAAGCCCTACAACAGGTGAAGGGCCGCTGGGAACACCTGCCGCGGGATCCCGAAACCCTGGAGCGAGCAGCTGCCGGGATCGGCTCCGTCCAACCCTTCTTTTTGCCCTACCAAGGCCAGAACGACCGCGATCTGCAGCAGCTCTACGGATCCTTGGTGAGGGACGTGATGGCGGCCCGCTATCCCCAGCCCTCCGTCCTCTGGCAGCGACATCCTGGCCGAGTGCGGGTGGGCATTGTCTCCGGCCTGTTTCGGGATCACTCCGTTTGGAAGATCCTGACTCGCGGCTGGGTAGAAGCCCTGAATCGTGCTCAAGTGGCCCTCTACGGCTTCCACACCTCGGTCATCCAAGATGAGGTCACGTGCTCCCTGCCCCCTCGTTTTGAGCACTTTGTGGCCGGATCCCGCAGCATAGAAGAATGGCAAGCGGCTATTCGAGAGGCACAGCTGGATGTGCTCCTCTACCCGGAAGTGGGCATTGACCCGGTCTGTGCCCAACTGGCCGCCCTCCGCTTGGCGCCGGTACAGGCGACGGCCTGGGGCCACCCGCAAACTTCTGGCCTGCCGACAATAGACGTTTTCCTCAGCAGCGAGCTGATGGAGCCGCCGGACGGGGCCGGCCATTACACCGAGCAGCTCCTGCCCCTGCCTGGCATCGGCACCTACTATATTCCCCTAGAAGTTGACCCCGCCCCTGTGGACTGGCAAGCTTGGGGGGTGGATCCCGACAGGGTGCTTTACCTCTGCGCCCAATCCCTATTCAAGTACTTACCTCAGTACGACGAGGTGTTCCCCCGCATCGCCCGGGAAGTGGGGAAGTGTCAATTTCTATTTTTGCGGGGCCGTCTCTCCCAAGGGATCCGCGAGCGCTTTTGGCAACGGATGCGGCGGGCCTTTCAAGCCTATGACCTGGCCGCTGAAGAGTATGTGGTGCTCTTACCAGAACTCTCCCCCGCAGAATATGCGGCCTACAATGCCCTGGGGGATATTTACCTGGATAGCCTCGGCTGGTCAGGGGGCAACACCACCCTGGAAGCCCTGCCCCACGGGCTGCCCATCGTCACCCTGCCGGGATCCCTGATGCGGGGCCGCCACACCTACGCCATCCTGCAGCAGATGGGGATTCTCGATACCATCGCTCATAACCTCGATGAATACGTCCAGATTGCCAGTCAGTTGGGCTTGGATCCAGAGTGGCGAGAGCAAATGGGCCAGCAGGTGAAAGCACGTCAAGATCGCGTCTACCGGGATCCCGCGCCGATCCGCGCTCTGGAAGAGTGGTTGCGAAGCCTGAAGACCTGAGGGGGCAGTTTGGGTGAAAGGATAAACGGGCGAGTGTTGTCCTCTTGAAGGGATCCCGGACAGATGGCAGGATAGGCGGGGTTGTCTTGCCGGGCTTTGCCCATGTCTTCTGAGTCTGCTCCCGGTCAGTTCCCCAGGCCGGAAAACGCCCCCGACAACTTGCCCTCCCTTTCAACGCGCCTGAAAGAGATTGCCGTGGTATTCCTGCGGCTGGGATCCCTGGGTTTCGGCGGCCCCCAAGCCCACATCGCCATGCAACACGATGAGGCGGTGATCCGGCGGGGCTGGATGAGCCAGGAACAATTTACCGAAGGGGTGGGCCTATGTGAAATGTTGCCAGGGCCAGCTTCTACCCAGATGGGGATCTATGTCGGCTATGTGCGGGCAGGCTGGTTGGGGGCGGTGCTGGCGGGGATTTGCTTCATTGCCCCTGCTTTTGTGATCGAGGTGATTTTTTCTTGGCTTTACTTTCGCTTTCAGGGGGTGCCGCAGCTAGAGGGGATGTTTTTTGGGGTGGCCCCGGTGGTGATCGCCATTATCCTGGCCTTTTGCTGGAAACTGGGCCGTAAAGCTGTGAAGGATTGGAGCCGGGGGCTGATCGCGGTGGCGGCCTTTGCCCTGCTGCTGATTGGGGGGGTGAATATCCTGTTGCTGTTCGGGCTGGCGGCTCTGGTGGGGCTGCTGCTGTATGGGCCCAAAAAAGGCCCACTATCGGGGATCCCGATTTTACTCCCTTGGCCAGTATTGACGTTGGCCCAGACGGTAGTGGCCACGGTTCCACCGGAAACCCTTATCCTGAGCAGCTTTTGGGGTCTGGAGCGGATTGGTGCCTATTTCTGGCCTTTGACCTTGTTTTTCCTGAAAGTAGGCGGCACCATCTTCGGGGGAGGGCTGGTGATCATCCCCTTCATCGCCGACGAGGTGGTGGATCAGTTGGGCTGGTTGACGCCGACAGAGTTCTTGGATGGGGTGGCCATTGGGCAATTTACTCCTGGCCCGGTGGTGCTGACGGCAGCCTTTATCGGCTACAAGGTGGCAGGGGTGCTGGGGGCCCTGACGGCAACAGTGGCCATCTTTGCCCCTTCTTTTGCCTTTATTCTGCTGGCAGCTCCGGTTCTGTTGCGCATACGGCACAATGCTTGGGTGAAGGGATCCCTGCAGGCAATTACCCCAACGGCCCTGGGGGCTGTTGCTGCGGCTACAGTGCCCTTGGCCCAAAATGCGCTGCTACAACAAACAACTCCCGCTTCGCTGGTGGCTTTGGGGATCGGGGTAGCGGCCTTCATTGCCTTGATGCGCTTTCGCCAGCCCACTTGGCTGTTGGTGTTGATGGGAGGGGGGGCGGGTTTGCTGGCCCGAGGTCTGCTGGCCTAAAGGTTTTGCTCCCTGGCCCTGCTTTCTCCTTGGGGGTGAGGGAATGACCCTGATTCAGCCTGATGGCCACGGCACTAACTGGCTTGGGCCAGCCCTTCCTCAGAGGGATCCCTGCCTTCCAGGCGACAAAACAGTTGCCGCATGAGCAGCTCCCGTTGGCCAAGAGACAGGTGAGGGGCAAGGGTGCCGGGAAAGTGGGGCATGGCGAGGGTGACACGATCCAACAGGTCGGCGCGGCGATGTCTCTGTTGAATAGCCCAAGCCCGTTCCAGAAGGTTTTGGGCTGCTTCTGGCGCTAATCCCGCTTGCTCCGATAACCACGCTGCCAGTTGTTCCAAATCGGGGTCGAAGCGCAGCCGGTACATGTAGATCAACATGCCGATCCCGATCACCAAGCCCAAGCCACTGGCTACATAGGCGGCTTTGATGGAAGTTCCCGGCAGATAGGCCACCGCCGACACGCGCAAGATTTCGTAGGGGATGCGGATCAGGCTATAGCCGACAACATAGGTCCAAACCCAAGTGCCATCTTTGAGTTTGGGAAAGCGCCAGAACATTCCCATCAAGAGGGCAAATAGAAGCAGGTTGAGGACGCTTTCGTAAAAAAAGATGGGGTGAAAAAACTCAAATTGGCTGTATTCCGGCTCGCGGGCTTGGGGAGGAATGTACACCCGCAGCGGCCAAGGGCTGTCGGGAGGAATAGGGGCACCGTAGGCCTCAGAGTTGAAAAAGTTGCCCCAGCGCCCGATGGCTTGGCCCAAAATCAACCCCGGCGTGAGCACATCGGCGTACTTCCAGCCGTTGATCCCGGTGGTGCGGCAATAGAGGTAAAGGGCAAGCGCGCCGGCCAACACCCCACCGTGGATGATGAGACCCCCCTGCCAAATGGCAAAGGCCGAGAGGGGGTTGTCTTGGAACTCTGACCAGTGGGTGAGGACGTAGTAGAGGCGGGCGCCCAGAAACCCAGATATTACCAACCACAGGGCCAGTAGCTCCACTCGTTCACTGGCTTTGCCAGGCTCTTTCTCTAGATGACGAGATTCTGCCAACGCTTTGGTCAAGATCAAGCCGACCAACACGGCCACTGCCATCAATAGGCCATACCAGCGTAGGCCCAGCCCTCCCACCAGCGGGGTGCCGGGGGGAAAGCGGAAGACAAATTCTCCCGGTGAGCTGAAGGTAAGGCCCAACAGCCCTGCACTCCATAGGTTCATCGACAACACGCTCTGCACCCCAAAATTGCTCAACTCAGTTCCACGAGTCGGCCTTATCAACCTCACCCGCTTGGGTTAGCGGGACGGAGTTCCTTCCGGGCTCTTCTCCCCTATCCCCGGCAGCCATTCACAGGCTCCAACAGGGATCCATTCTCCCCGATCCTGAAGCAGCGCCAGTCCTCGTTCCCGGTTGACCCGATCCTACAGGCCCGTCACGGACAAGATTCCACCCTAGAGCCCATACCTTTACCAAAAAGCTAGGTCCAAAGCCCCGCCCTTCCAGGACGGCTTTTGCC
>NZ_JANSHS010000371.1:0-662 GCF_047461695.1 Synechococcus sp. R6-7 | reverse complement strand
CAGGAGAGTTCAGCGTGAATGTATCAGGTACTTGGATCACCATCACCAGGTTCAGGGCTTCTTCTGCTACTTCCGCCGAATGGGGATCTCTGGGGGTTGGGTTGGCGGCTTGCTCGGCCCGAAAATCGCTGAGGCGCTGCCCGGTGAGGCTGGCCCGTTCACCGTTTTGATTGAAGAAAAGGCGCTGGCCCCAAATAGCCTCGCCCACCCTATCTTCGGTGCGGTTCTCGATCACCGTAATGCTGGTGCCCTCGCGGGTGGCCAAGATTGCCAGCACGGCTGGGTTACCGGGATAGGATTGGTAGTTGAACAACACCGGGTTGAATTGGGCAGAGCCCCCGGCAGGGATAGGCAAAAAGGCAGCTTGGGCGCTCACCAACACATGGCTATCCCGTGGAGCCAGCAGGGAGTTCCGGTTGCCGGCCCAAGAGCCGGGATCATGTAAGTAGCGGCGCAGATTCCCCAGCAGCTCTCGCAGCGACACGGGTTGCAAGGGCTTTCCTTTTTCATTGCCCACCAGCACCTGTAGGCTGTCGAGGGGCAGGTCGGCAGACAGATCGGCAAAGTTGGGGTAGCGGATCACCGGCATCAGGCTCAGCTCGTAGCGGCCCGTTCTGGGGTTGAGCTGGTGTACCTGGATGGTCATGTCGCTGATGTTGGGG
>NZ_JANSHS010000370.1:0-1847 GCF_047461695.1 Synechococcus sp. R6-7 | reverse complement strand
GCCCTATGTGTCGGCGGCGCTGTACCTGGGCATGGCGGGCATGGCGCTGGCGGCGCTCATTCACTGGCTATACGGGCCAGACAAACCCCTGCAGACGGGGATCGCTCTGACGCTGGCCAGCCTGGCTCTGCCGGTGGGGGTGGGCTACTTCATTCACGCTCAGCCGCAAGCGGCCTTCCTGTTGGGAGCCTTGACCACCGCCTTGATCCTGGCGGCGCTGCAGCCCATCCTCCTGCAGCAGGAGGGAAGAGGGGCGGAATCTCTGGGGATCCGAGGTTTGGGCCTGGCTGTGCTTGCCATTCTGGGATCCAACCTCAGCCGCGATTGGACGGTAACCGGCTTCCATGCCACCCGCCTGGAACGGGCGCTGGTGCTGGCCGGGGTGGTCGGGATCCTGGCGTTGATTCTCCTGCTCTGGCAAGGCTGGAGCCTGTGGCAATCCAGGAGAATGCGCGCCCCTGCCCGCTGTTCGCGTTAGCGGTGCGGAGCACTCTGGTTGTGCGGAGATGAAACCCGTTCCCTTGGGCACCCTCGGCACCTGGCAAGGGATCCTCGGCCCGGAACAAACCGCTGCAGCCCTGGGCAACCCCGGTGTGAAGGTGATCGGATCCCCGGCTTTGTTGACGTTGATCGAGCGGTGCAGCCACACCACCTTGCAGCCCTTCTACGAGCCGGAGGAAGCGACGGTCGGGATCCGCTTTGCCTTGGAACATCGGTCGGCAGCGGTGGCGGGGGATCCCTTGCAGGTTCGGGTCGAAGTCGTGGCCGTGGAGGGAAGACGCATTCGGTTTCAGGTGGAGATCACCCAGCAGGAGCGGCTGGTGATGCAGGGATCCTACACCTGCCTGGTGGTCGATTTGCCCCGTTTTCTGGCCCGCTATGGATTGACCGCGGAGGATCCCAGTCGGTGCTCAAGCTGTTCGCGTTAGCGGGACGGAGTCCTTTGGGATTGCTGCTGGCCGGCTTCCTGGGAACTCTCTTGTTCTGGCCTCAACGGCTCATTCTGCGCTACCGCAAACCCTGGCAGGGCCCCCTTGCCTGGATCTGGAAATGGCACGGCTGGGGGGGGTGGACTGTGCGGGGCAGCCGCCGTGGCTGGGAATGGCGTTGGGGATCCCTGCGCCTTCGCGGCCGTTGGCCGGCGCAGCGGGGAGAACGTTGCTCCCCCAGAGATTGGCCCTACCTGTGGAAGCTGGGCAAGCAGCTCCACATCCAATCTTGGCAAGGCGGCGTAGAAATTGGCTTTGCCGATCCAGCTTTGACGGGGCAATGCTTGGGACTAATCGCCGCTCTACCTCTTCCGTTGGCTCAACACCTGCGCTTGACCTTCACCCGCATCGGTTGGTACGGATGGGGATCCCTGGTGATCCGGTTGCGCGGCTGGCAGGTGCTGGGGCTGGCCTTGAAACTGGGGTGGCTCGCCCTATCGCGCCATCGGAAGGGATCCCCAGCAAAAATAGCCCATGGGACAGCTGGCGTCAGGAGCAAAGCGCTGGGGGAGGAACTGCAGCGCTGACGCGGTCAGGCCGGCTGCAGCGCCGGGCAGCAATTCAACAGAGGCATGACCTACCCGCCTCCCCCTTCGCCCTGGCCGTTGGTAGGGGTGGGGGCAGGTGCTGCAGGGATAATCGGCGGCACAATGTACTGGTGCAGGCAGCGTCGCTGCAGACAACTGCAAAACCAGATCCAAGCTTTGCAAGCTCCTGTTGTGGCGGCTCCTCGCGCTCTTCTGGCTCTTTCGGCTCCTCCTCCCGCCCTTCATCGGGGGGCAGCTCTTCTCGCCACTCTTCGGGCGGCTCCTCCCGTCGTTGCTAGACGAACTCAGCTAGAAATCGCAGGAGCCCCGC